>JAQSXM010000142.1 GCA_029256645.1 Sporomusa sp.
GCATAGTATCAATTTTAGGTTTTGCAAAATACGGCCATACGGGTATGTCAGCATGGAATGGATGAGTTAAATCTACTAATACCTTTTTCCCCATTTTTGATTCCTCCAATTGTATTTGCTTTTGTTTATCATAGGCATATGCCAAGGCTTAGCATATACTACCTACCAGATTCAGCTGCGATATCAACCAGCGGTACAGCCACCATCAACGTAAAGAATTTGGCCTGTTACAAAGTCAGAAGCCGGTGCAGCCAGGTATACGGTTGCTCCAACCATATCCTCGGTTACAGCTGCACGTCCCAAGGGAATGCGCGAGAGAAATATTTGCTTGAGTTTTTCATCCTCGAGTACCTGCTGCGTGAGCGGCGTCCAGAAGATGGTCGGCGCAATGGCGTTTACAGTAATATTGTATTTAGCCCATTCGGTGGCCAACTGTTTGGTCAAGCCATCAACAGCCGCTTTGCTGGGGCCGTACGCCGCATAGCCACCAGGATGTCCGGCAAAACCACGCACTGAAGATATAGTAATGATCTTACCGAAACCCTGATCTTTCATTACCCGGCCAACATGCTTACAGGTGAGGAAAGTGCCTTTAACGTTTATATCCATTACTTGCTGGAAGTCTTCAGCAGGAAAATCTTCGGCCGGGTAACGCTTGGCAATGCCGGCTACAGTCACAAGAATATCAATCTTGCCAAAGGCGTCCACCGTCTTTTTAACCATGTTGATTACATCTTCTTCTTTGCTGACATCACAAGCTACAGCCAATGCTTTCCTGCCAAGTTTCTCAACACCCTTTACTGCTTCTTCCAAAGTGGCAATTGTTCTACCGGTAACAACAATATCAGCACCATACGCCGCTAACCCTGCGGCAATCGATTCTCCCAGGGCACCGGCACCACCGGTTACTATCGCGACTTTGCCTTCAAGACAAAACAGTTTCTTAATTTTATCCAAGACTGCCTGTTCCATTACCTATCACTCCCATATGCAATTATGCTTCCGGGTAGTTCATAACTACCAGCATGCTTGCCGGCTTATTGGTTTCGTTGATGATTTCTCTACCCTCATTGGCCCCGATATAGATAGAATCCCATGCCTTTAATACGACTTTCTCTGTCTTAGTAATAACAGTTACCTCGCCTTCAAGAACGAAGTAAATCTTCTCAACAGGGGATGCATCATACTCAGCGCCACCGGCCGGCAGAAAATGTGACAGACCCATCCAGAATTTCTGAGCCCCGGTTTCCTCCTTCCCGTGCAATTTTAGCGCAACCATGTTGAAGTGCTTGGGTGCCTGGTATGGCTTTACATCCTTTAATTCGACCTTCTTCATACTTCTCGCCTCCTTTTTTCTATTTTTTTCAGACCGCCATCTCTTTGATATCCGGAGATATTATATAATCTGCATCAGTACATTCCCTTACGGTCTGAAGCGAAACACCTGGAGCTATTTCGGTTAATACCAGCGCCTGTTCTGTTACCTTGAATACACACAAATCAGTAATTATTAAATCGACTTCGTGGGATGCCGTAAGTGGCAAGCTGCACTTTTTCATTATTTTAGGTACGCCGCCTTTACCGACATGCTCCATGGCAACAATGACCCGCTTGGCACCAACAACAAGGTCCATGGCCCCACCCATGCCTGGGACAATTTTCCCGGGCACCATCCAATTAGCCAGATTGCCTTGCTGATCTACCTCCAGGGCTCCCAGCACAGTGGCATCAAGGTGCCCGCCGCGCACGATAACAAATGACATGGCACTGTCAAAGGTAGCGCCGCCTGGCAAAATGCCGGCCGGCTGCCCGCCTGCATTACTCAAATCAGGATCAATACTCTCTCCTGCCGGCCCCAGTCCGATAAAACCATTTTCAGAATGCAGAATTACCTTTTTATCCTTTGAAATGTAGTTAGCAACAAGTGTAGGTATCCCAATTCCCAAATTTACTACATCGCCGTCATTAAGTTCTTGTGCAACCCGTTTAGCAATTAGAACTCTGTTTTCCATGAACGCTCCTCCAATCGCTCACTAAGCTTGAACGATGTTATTAATAAAAATTCCTGGCACCATAACCTCGTCAGGAGCTAATTCTCCTACAGGCACGATTTTCTCCACTTCCGCAATAACAACATCAGCTGCGGTGGCGATTTGAGGATTGAAGTTACGTGTCGACATTCTAAATACCAGATTGCCATCAGTGTCAGCTTTATGTGCCTTTACCAGCGCAACATTAGCCCGCAGGGGTTTTTCTAACAAAAACACGCGACCGTCAATTGTTATTGTTGGCTTTCCTTCGGCAACAACCGTTCCCACCCCGGTTGGGGTGAGTACGCCGCCCAAACCGGCACCACCTGATCGTATGCGTTCAATCAATGTTCCTTGTGGTGATAATTCCACTTCCAGTTCATTGGCATTCATCTGGCGACCGGTTTCAGGATTTGTGCCAACATGAGAAACAATTGCCTTTTTCACCTGGTGGTTAACAACTAGTTTACCAATGCCCCGATCCGGAAATCCAGTGTCGTTGGCGATTACAGTAAGGTCTTTATATCCTTTGCTAACCACAGCATCAATTAAACGTTCCGGAGTTCCAACTGCTAGAAATCCTCCAATCATTATAACAGACGAGTCTTGAATTTTACTCATTGCCTGTTCCATACTGATTACCTTAGACATTGTTTCCCCCTCAGTTCTTAGCGTTTATACCTTTAACTGCTACGCCTTATTCTTTCGCAAGAACTGTGCCAATCAAAGTACATTGGTTGATTATTGGGAAAAATCTTTTTATATAACTAACTCCGGCTCGGATTTGCACCGATGATTGTCTTATCACTCCCACTTCTTTGTAATGGTCCTGAGGAGCGTGCCGATCAGTGATTTCACGTGTAGGTTTCTTTCGATGATTTTTATCATCACTTTTAGTAGATATATTTTGTCTTTAGATAGCTATAGCTGATATTTCTAAAAGATGAAAAAACGCATCATTATTGATGCGTTTTTTCATCTTTTAGGCTGATTCCCAGCCTTTTGGCCTTCTTCACAATGGTTGATTGGTCAACCTTTAAAACTTTAGCAGCTTTTCTTGTACTCCCACATAATGCCAAAGCCTTTTCGATCGTCTTTTTTTCGATATTGCTGACGATTTCTCTAAGCCCCATCTCTTCCACAACAAGCTCAGACATATAAGACGGATGAATATTCAGCAAATTGCCGATTTGTTCATTGCTAATTGTTCCGTCATGTTCTGATACGATAACAAGCCGTTCAATTATATTTTGTAATTCACGGATATTTCCCGGCCACGAATACTGCCGCATCATTTCAAAACCAAGCGGCTCTATGGCTGTGTTCTTGGCATATTTCGAGTTGTAGATGGCCAGGAAATGACGGGCTAGTATCTCGATATCCTGGTCGCGTGAACGCAGCGGTGGGATATGAATGGGGAATACATTCAACCGGTAGTAGAGATCTTCACGAAAACGTCCTTGTTTCACAAGGTCTTTTAAATCGCAATTTGTCGCAGATAGAATTCTTACATCTAATTTAACCGGTTTCGCGCCGCCGATACGGGTTATTTCCTTGTGTTGAATGACCCTGAGTAATTTTGATTGCAGTTCCATCGGCATGTCCCCGATTTCATCAAGCATTATCGTTCCTTTGTCCGCTAATTCAAACAAGCCGGTTTTGCCGGTAGTGGCAGCACCGGTAAATGCCCCCCTGGCATAGCCAAACAACTCAGCTTCCAGCAAATTAGCAGGAATAGCCGCACAATTTACTTTGATGAAAGGGTCATTTTTCCTAGCACTATTCATGTAGATTTCATTTGCTACCACCTCTTTGCCTGCACCCGTTTCTCCCGTAATCAAAACAGTAACATCCAAACCGGCGACCTGTTGAATGCTCTTGATGACCTGCCGCGTTTCCAGACTATTGCCAATCATATTCTTGTTTAAATGTAGTTTCCTGAGGTGCTCGACTTCCAGCGCACTCTTTATCTTGTCTTTTTCAACTGCTTTTATCTGTTTTTGCGAAGCTTCCAGGTCAGACTTCATTTGCAGCAAGTCGGTTATTTCCCGATCAATAATAACGACTTTTTTTACATTCCCTTCGGCATCCATAACCGGACTGCCGGTAATCAGCATTTTAGTTCCGTTCCTTAAACTTTCCCCCATGGAGTTTACTTGTTTTTTGTGCTTAATGACTTCCGGCGTTACGGCATTTAGATAAACGCCCGCCGACAAGAGCTCATCAACATACTTCCCTACAACCTCTTCAGGACGAATACCGGTTATTCTGGTGTATGCCGCATTAACATACAAGGTCTTCCCATTTCCATCGGTAATGTAAATCCCGTCATAGAGATGATCCCCGATCTCTCTAAAATCAAGATCCCTGGCTTCAGTGAGCTCACTGAGCACTTTCTTCAAACCAGCAAAAAGCTCCTGGTGGGACGAAATATCCCAATTTTGTTTCTCAATCTTTGTTATTAATTCGCTTAAAATAGCTTCGCTGCTATCTATTTTGTTTTTCATTTCAGCTCTCCCTACAGTTAACTGTTCTTCAACTGATACTTAATAAGTTATCCATTAACCAAATCATACCCAATCTTTAGCAGCTTGTAAACATTCAGGTCTATGTTTATTCGTTACTCTTGGCACGAAAATTGCAACTGTTTTTTGTTCGTAAGCGGTCTCAACCTTACAACAATCACTAAGAGGAGGAAAAGATGAGAGAAGTCGTTATAGCCGCCGCATTGCGGACAGCCATCGGCACCTTCAATGGCGCACTGGCCCCCTTATCAGCGACTGAACTAGGCAGCATTGTTATTCGTGCTGCTTTGGAAAAAGTCAATATAGCCTCAGATGCCATTGACGAAGTCATCATGGGAAACGTACTCCAGGCAGGTCTGGGTCAGAATCCCGCCCGCCAATCAGCCCTAAAAGCCGGATTGCCTGTTGAAGTACCAGCATACACAATTAACAAGGTTTGCGGCTCAGGCCTCAAAGCCGTTAACTTGGCCGCCCAGTCAATTATGGCCGGCGATGCTGACATCATTGTAGCAGGCGGTATGGAAAGCATGACCAACGCTCCCTATCTCCTGGAAAGCAAAGCCCGCTGGGGATATCGCATGGGCGACAGCAAGCTTATTGATGTCATGATTCGCGATGGGCTATGGTGCGCATCCAATGACTACCATATGGGAATCACTGCCGAAAACATTGCCGCCAAATACGGCATTACCAGACAAGAGCAAGACCGGCTGGCTGCCGAATCACAGGAGAAAGCCATCAAAGCCATTGACAGCGGCGCTTTCGCCCAAGAGATTGTGCCTGTAACCATTAAAGGTAAGAAAGGCGATACCATCTTTGCCACAGATGAGTTCCCTAAACGGGGCACATCGGTTGAGTCACTTGCCACACTGCGGACAGCCTTCAAAAAAGACGGCACAGTAACCGCAGGCAATGCTTCAGGCATCAATGATGGTGCAGCAGCCCTTGTTGTTATGTCTGGCGAAAAAGCCAAAGCACTCGGCATCAAGCCACTGGCGCGGATTGCCGGTTACGGCTCAGGTGGGGTTGACCCTGCCTTCATGGGTATGGGACCTGTGCCTGCCACCAA
The DNA here is from genome assembly GCA_029256645.1 of Sporomusa sp. The sequence goes on from JAQSXM010000142.1 coordinate 5,625, forward strand.
AAAAGCACTGACCAAAGCCGGGTTAACCGTAGCCGATATTGACCTTTTCGAAGCCAATGAGGCCTTTGCAGCCCAATTCCTGGCTGTCGGCAAAGAACTGGGACTGCCGAGAGAAAAAATAAATGTCCATGGTGGCGCCACTGCGTTAGGACACCCCATCGGCGCCAGTGGTGCCCGCATCCTTGTTACCCTGCTCCATGCAATGCAGCAGCGCGAAGCCAAACGCGGTTTAGCCACCCTGTGCATTGGCGGCGGCCAGGGCATTGCCACAATTGTAGAACGATTTTAAAAATAATATGAGGTGAATTAATCATGGAAAAAACCATCATCACTGTCGCCACAACCGGCGCTTGGCCAACCAAAGAACACAACCCCAATATTCCTTTGACTCCCCGGGAAATTGCTAACGATGTATATGACTGCTGGCAGGCTGGCGCGGCTGTAGCCCACCTGCACATGCGTGACGACGAAGGCAAAGGCACTATGTGCAAAGAGAAATTTCGTGAAACCGTTGAACTGATTCGCAGCAAATGTGACATTGTCCTCAACCTTACCACGTCCGGTGACCTTCACGCTACCGATGAAACCAGAATGGCTCATCTCATTGAACTCAAGCCGGAAATGGCATCTTATGACGCCGGTTCCATGAACTGGATGCATAACAGTTTGTTTCTGAACCCGCCCCAGTTCCTTGAAAAGCTCGGCAAAACTATGATTGAAAACGGCGTAAAACCGGAAATCGAAATTTTTGACGCTGGTATGATTTACAACTCGCTCTACTATATGAAAAAGGGCGTTCTTGCTCAGCCAGCCCATTACCAGTTCGTTTTAGGCGCTGCCGGCGGCACTGCCGCTACTATTGAAAACCTGGTATATCTAAAAAGCTTACTGCCACAAGGATCTACCTGGTCAGCTTTGGGCATCGGAAACGGTCATGTCCCAATTATGTTAACTGCGATTGCTATGGGCGGTCATATCCGCGTAGGCATGGAAGACAATGTGTATTACGCCAAAAACCAATTGGCAAAATCCAACACTGAATTTGTCGCCAGGGCGGTAAGAGTAGTTAAAGAAGCCAACAAAGCAGTAGCTACCCCAGCCGAAGCCAGAGAAATCCTAGGTCTTACAAAGAAATAATTAGGAGACGAACTATGATTAAGAATATCGGTGTTATCGGTGCAGGCACCATGGGGCACGGTATTGCCCTATCTTTTGCCCTGTACGGGTTTGATGTAACTTTATATGATGCCTACGAGAATCAGTTGAAAAAGGCCCTGACCGAGATCGCTGACGAACTCGCCCTCTTAGCTGAAGAGCAATTCATTGAACCTCAGTCCATTACAGCCACCCTTGATCGGATTAAAGTTTTTAGTAATTTACAGCAGGCTGTTCAAGACCGGGATTATGTGATTGAAGCCACTCCGGAAATACTGGAACTCAAGCAAGATCTATTTAAACAATTAGACGAGTTCTGTCCTAAGCATACCATTCTGGCGAGCAATACGTCCAGTCTCAAGCTAGCTGGTATGATGACCATGATTTCGAACGAACGCAAACAGCGTATGATCGTCAATCACTGGTACAATCCCGCCCACCTCATGCCGATTGTTGAACTCTCTTGCTTTGGCAATATGCCGGCAGAGCTTTATGCCGAGGTTGAGCAGTTACATGCTGCAATTAAAAAGCAGACAGTTAAGGTGTTAAAAGATGTACCAGGACTGGTAGCCAACCGCATTCAGCAAGGTGTTGCCAGAGAAGTGTTTTCTCTTATTGAAATGGGCGTTGCCGAACCTGCTGATATTGATAAAGCCCTTAAATTCGGCCCAGCCTTTCGTTATGCTACCACCGGCCAGTTAGAAGTTGCAGATTTCGGCGGGCTTGATATCTGGAGCATCGTCGGCGACAACCTATTGAAGGAAATGGATAATCGTCAGAGTGCCAACGATCTCTTAAAGCAAAAAGTATCTGAAGGCAAGCTGGGGATAAAAACCGGTGAAGGCTTCTATAAATATGAAGAAACTAAGATTCCCGGTATTAAAAAGCAATTTATGAAAAAATTAATCCATCAACTAAAAGCATCAGAGTACTACAACTAGGAAAATGATTAAACGAAAAA
>JAQSXM010000143.1 GCA_029256645.1 Sporomusa sp.
GATTGTTACCGCGCCAGGCCAGCCACACAATCCCGGCACCTGACAAAGCCAGCAAACTGCCGCCTATGGTGCTGAAAAAGGCTGTTTTCTGGCACCCGCCAGCCTCACAAATACCAAGCGCCCAGGTCTGGGGGAGGATAACCACAGTAATGCCTAACAGTAAAATAACAAAACCACTGAGCAGACGCGCTTCATCTGTACGCAGCACAAGCAGGGCACTGGCAAGAATGAGTGCAAGCAAGGTAATAAGAAATTCCGCCTGATAGGTATAATGGCAGTGCATCGGACTGCCATTTTGCATCAGCCCGTTACAAATAGGAATTAGTCTGGGTAAAACAAGCAGCAGGACACTGAGCAGGATTGCGCTCCAGGAAAAAAACTTATATTTTGTCATTCGATCAACTCCTTTTAACCCACATGTTTAGCTACAGGGATAGTGACCGGTATTGTCGCCACCAGTTTCGTATTGCTGGCTGCAGGAACCTGCAGGGACGATTTGTGCATCTCATGCGTGCCGCCCTGCTGCCGCAGCGGCACCCGGTTGACCCCGGAATAGAGGGCAACAAGCCCCAATATGAATACTAAAAATGAGACCACTACAAACCTGTGTAATGTCATAATTTCCCCTCCCTAAATTTTTTCATTATATTGAAAATACCAAAGGCCAGGAATGCTTGTAAAGCAATCCCGGCCTTCAGTCATTCTAATCAGCCTGGAAATAACAGTAGGTATAATACTTCTTATCGATAGGTATCAAGCACTCTGTCATAAATATCTTCGATAACGCGCAGGCCGCCGTTATAACCGGCATAGCCACAATTCAGGACAAGCCTGTACGCCACAGGCACGCTGACAATCAACAGGTCTGCCCCAATCTCCCTGGCTAGATCCCGTTCCCAGCCACTGCCAATAATCAAGGCCCTGCTTTTATGAACATCACTTCTGATTTCCGCCTGAATAGCGCCACCATCTGTTGAGAAACTTACCAGAGCCGAGCGCAATTCCGAAATATGCTTAAACTGCTCGCAGATCGCCGCTTGGAACTCCTCCGGCGTATCGTCAATAATAAACTGCTTAGCAGGAATAATCCCCAGTTCATTAAGCAGATATTTGGCAAAACCGATCGCATACGAAGCATCTACTATTGTATATAATCTGCGGGGAAGACCATATCTAAATTCCAGCATAAAGTCGGCTGTCCGCTCAATATGCAGATAAAAACGCTCTTCTTCGGCCTTAATAAAAGCCCCGGCTTTCGCTTCATCCAGACCGGCAAAATCAATAACCTGCCGCAAAAACTTTGTTGTCTCCACACCACCGATTGGCAAATACGGAAACTGAATATAGGGAGTTCCATATTTTCCGTGCAGATGCTTAGCAATGCCAAGGCCCGGCCAGGCGCTTACAACAATATTAAACTCTGCCTGGGGGATGGTTTTCCATTCCGCTACTCCCCCGGACGCTGCTCCAAACAGAATATTTACTGTCAGCCCGATCCCGGCCAGTATCCTCTTAAGCTCTTCCAGATTTCCATTCCAGAAGGGATCCTGGTAGGGAATAGAGGCAAACACATTGACAAGCCCTTTAATTGGCGTTGTTCCGGTTTTGAATTTGTCGACATACTGGTCAATAATGGCTTTAACTACGGTTTCATGGCTTACATAGTTATTACTTTTAAAGCCGCCTGTCTCCACATACACAATCGGTTTATCCTCAGACTGGTACCTGCCTGCCACCTGCCCGATATCATCGCCGATAATATCAGAAGTACAGCCGGTAAGCACTACATAGAGATCAGCATCAATAACCTGGAACGCACCCGCAATCACACTGTCCAGTTTGCCCTCACCGCCAAAGACAATTTCAGCCTCACTGGCATTGGTGCAGGGCACGGTATTGCCGCCCGCATAACCCTCTCCCTGCCCCAGCAGCCGGCTGACTTTATCGCCGCAGCCAGGCCCGGAATGCAGGATAGGAACAGCTCTTTTTATCGCTATGACTGACTGCTGTGCGCCTAAGGCGCAAGAGTATCGCGGCTGTTCAATAAACTTTGACATCTAAGTCACCCCTGAGAAACGAGAATGGGTTTTGTTCCAGCCACCACTTGGTATAAGGCATTGTGCTGTGTCTGGCAAGATTTGTGACAAATTCCCGGTTATCCAGGGTCTCTAAGATGCGTTCCGCATAATTAAGGACTCCCTGATAACCAAAGCCGAACTGTTCATCCCCGATCAATAGTGTTGGTATTCCCAGCTTTGCTCCCCACAGCGTCATGCCGCCATGTCTGGCAATCATAATATCCGGCCTTACTTTGTTTAAGATATTAACCAGTTCATAGGCCTGTTTATTGCAGACATTATAATTAGGGATATCACCGTAGGTCGTTACGTCATGGGCCAGGGCGTCGGCAGTTATATCGCCATTATCATAAATAGGGTCATGATGGAAGATGGCCGCCCCCTGCACGGTCATACCCAATTCTCTTACTACAGCAATCAAGGCATGCCCATGGGCGGCTCCGGCCGTAAGATAAGCGGTTTTTCCCTGTAGCTTGTCGCGGTATTCGCTGAGCCTGGGCAGTACCCGCTCATGCTCCTCGGCAATGATGGCCTCAATCTCCTGCTCCCGGTCCAGGACTTTTCCCAGTTCCCGCAGCCATTGATCAGTACCGGCGATGCCATAAGCCGGTGGGGCTTTGATTTCCGGCACCCCATATACCTGCTCCAGCGCGGCGCCGATATAGGTACCCAGTGTCGGACAAATCTGAATGGTAGCAGCCGCCTCGGCAATCTGTTCCAACTGGGCTATCGTGGAAAAGGGTACAATATAATGGGCTTCATACCCTAATCGCTGCAATAATTGATCAAAGATATGACTGCCCCAGAAATTCACAATATTAATCTTATTAGACTTCTTTGCCGGTGGCTTTACGATCTTTCTGACAATCGAATGATACGCTGAATCAAAGCCAGTCGTCCAGATTTTCGACTTAAACCCTTCACAAAAACAGGCAACCACTGGAATTCCCAATTCCCCGGATAAATCATTGGCCACTCCCTCGACATCATCACCGATGATGCCGGAGGCGCAGGAGGTGGTAATAAATATGGCCTTAGGCTGTACGCGCTGATAAGCGGCCCGGATGGTGTCTGCCAGTTTTTGCGTCGCGCCAAAAATGGTATCTTGTTCTTCAATGTTGGTATTAAAATAACGGCCGATCACCGCCGGCTGCTTTCTCTCCATCTGGCCTACCCGGTAGACAAAGTTAAAGGTAAAGAAGTCGCCGGCACAACCTACCGGCGCATGGTTGACAACAGCAGCATCCTGAATCATCGCCAACTGGCAAAAAGCATTATTTGAACTGCAGCCCATACATTGACTGAAACTGCGGGTACTGTCGGTAAGGCTGCCGGCCCGGGCACAGCGCACCAGTTCGCCGGCAGTTCCCTCAAAACCGGTGATAGACCCGAGGCGGATCTCCCGCACGGGAACCTCCGCCTCGGTAAGGTTAACAGACTTCATGCTTAACCCCCTTAGAACGCAGGTACAACAGCAACACCGTATTTATCCTGGATAAACTTCTTTACATCAGGCGAGGTTAGAATCTCAGCAATCTTTTTGATCTCAGGCCTGCTTTCATCCCCTGTTCGGACAAATAGGTCATTCGCATAAGGTGAGTTGGCATCTTCTCTGAACAAAGCTGATTTGGGATCTATTTTCGCTTCAAGAACAAAGTTAGTATTAATGATAGCCCCATCAACATCAGGCAGCGATCTGGTAAGCTGCGCCGAATCGACTTCAACAAATTTTATCTTTTTCGGGTTATCGGCAATATCACGCGGCGTGGCTGAGAAGTTGGCTACACCGTCTTTTAATTTGATCAGCCCGTTGGCCTGTAATAAAACCAGCGCCCTGAATTCGTTGGAAGGATTGTTCGGAATAGCGATTGTGGCTCCGTCTTTTAGTTCTTCCTTGGATTTGATCTTCTGTGAATAAAAGCCGATCGGTTCCACATGTACCTTAGCGGCCACAGTGAAACTGTACCCTTTTTCTTTGGCTACCGACTCATAATACGGAATGTGCTGAAAATAGTTGGCATCAATCTGTTTATTTTGCAGGGCAGGATTTAATTGAGCCTCATCATCCAGCACCACTACCTCGAGATTAATCCCTTCTTGTTTCAGTTTAGGTTTTATAAAGTTTAATATCTCGGCATGAGGTACCACTGCCGCCCCTACTTTAACAGTCACCTCTTGTTTTGCTGCCGGTTGTGCAGCCGGCTGGGCTTTATTGCCTGATGAGCAGCCGGCAAATACACTGCCGGCAAAAATAACACTGATGATTGCCAATACAGCCTTAAAAACCATGTTTCTTTTTAACACAAAAATCATCCCCTTATTACTAATTGTTAGTCAAACTTATACCTTTTTCTATTAATATACTGGGCCAGACTGTCACCTCCCCATTGTACCCCCTGAACCAAAAGAATGAGCACGACGACAGTGGCAATCATAATATCATCCCGAAAGCGCATATACCCAAACCGGATTGCCAAACTGCCCAGCCCGCCGGCTCCAATGGCCCCGGCCACTGCGGTAAAGCCGGTTATGGCGATAATAGCTAGGGTTATGCCTCTGACCAGCGAAGGCAGCGCCTCCGGGATCATTACTCTGGTAATGATGGTAAGCGGGTTGGCCCCAATCGCCATTGCGGCTTCAATCTTGCCGTAACTGACTTCCTTTAAGCAGTTTTCAATGATTCTGGCCAGAAATGGTGCCGATCCAATCGCCAGCGGCACTACCGCTGCAGTAGCCCCGAGGGTGGTGCCCACAATAAACCTTGCTAATGGCAACAACACTACAATTAAAATAATGAACGGAAAAGAGCGAATGATATTGATGGTTGTACCAAGCACCTTATTGATTCTGGGCGATTCCAGCACATGACCCTTTTCGGTTGCTACCAGAATGATCCCCAGGGGAAAACCAAGAACTAAGGCTGCCAGCGTAGAGAGAATGACCATATAGATGGTTTCATTGAAACCAGTGAGCAATAAATCCAGTAAATCCTCACTCAAATGCCTTCTCCCTCCCGGTATATCCTTTTGGCCTGAAATCCCTGCAGAATAGTAATAAACCGTTTCGCCGTATCACTTTCCGGGTTAAGGAAGAATTTATCGACAGGCCCGGTTTCAACGATTTCGCCTTGTTCGATCACCGCCATGTTATTGCAGATATGCTTTAACACATCCAGTTCATGAGTGATCAGCACGATTGTCAGCCCCAGTTTTTTATTGATATCTTTCAGCAGCTCCAGGATAGAGAGGGTTGTCTGGGGGTCAAGGGCCGAAGTGGCTTCGTCGCTTAAGAGGACATTCGGCTCGTTAGAGAGAGCCCGGGCAATGCCTACGCGCTGCTTCTGGCCGCCGCTCAACTGCAGTGGATAAGCCTGCTCCTTATCAGCCAAACCAACCAGTTCCAACAGCTGTTTTACCTTATTATTGATAAATTCCCGGGGATGACCGGCAACCTCTAACGGGAAAGCCACGTTCTCAAAAACCGTTTTCGCATCAAATAGATTAAACTGCTGAAAAATCATGCCAATTTTCCGTCTTGCCTGCCGCAGGTGTTTTTTGTCCATGCCGGTAATCGACTGACCTTCAATAACAATTGATCCTGAATCAGGTTCCTCCAGCCTGTTTAAACACCTGATGAGGGTTGATTTACCGGCCCCGCTAAAGCCGATAATGCCAAAAATATCACCTTTTTCAATTTGCAGATTTACGCTGCGCAGGGCAGTTATGCTGGCGTGGGGCGTAACATAGGTCTTGCTTACATCTGTTATGGTGATTATAATTTTCGCCTCGCTTTACTGAAAGAAGTATAATAAAAAAGCCTGGTTTTACCCCTGTCTCACAACAAGTGTAAACCCAAGCCTCCAGTATGTCTGGTCAACTTTGAATTATACCGGCTCTATGAAATCCAATAAGATTTTATCCCCCGGCTGGAGTAGCAAAGCTGCGATAAGGTTATGTGAAAATCAAAAAAGGCTGTATCCCATAATAATGGAACACAGCCTCTGATTCTTTTGACCAGTCAGCAATGCTACTTTGCATGTACGCTTAAGTCATTATACATCTGCGCAAATTCAATTGTCAATATTGTTTTGACAGTAATCTTTGAGGCTACTTGCAACCATGGGAACAACCGCCACAACCGCCTGGATGACTTGTGATACTTGCTCTGGGGATATTATCTTTGATAAACTTACGCCTTTTGCCATAGGTTTTTAGCGCTTTATCAATAGGGCCTGACACCGGTAATGCAATCACGCCGTAGCTCTGCAATTCCTGCTCTGCCCGGGGGCCAATCTGAGTTGCCAGTACAACCTCCACATCAGCAAGCAGTTGTGCTGTAAAGCTATGGCCTTTACCGGCATGAGCAGCTTGAGCATTGTTTTCCCGGCGTTCAATAAACTGGTATTCGCCGGTTTCGGCCACTTCATAGATCCAGAATTCTTTAGACCTGCCAAAATGTTCATTGATCGCGATTCCATCAGTACTGGCAACAGCAACTCTAGACATATTATCACTCCCCATTTTTTAAACAGTATTTTAGAAAACACCAAAGGCCAAAGAAGCTGTTTGTAAACAACCTCTTTGGCCTTCATTTTTTTTGATCAGCCAGTTAACTATGTGAAATGTTCCGTAGCAAGACACAACTTTCATTCTAAATTAAATGTAGTATGATTCCCCGCTATTGTCAAGACCTAAGTTCGTTTTTTTATACTCGTTGTCAATGCAGCACCCCGCCTGCGCCTGCAAACTTCTTTAATGCGGAATATATATATTTTTTAAAATGAAAATAATGATATAAATTTATTGTCCGTAATTTAGCAAATCCTGTATAATGATAAGAGTGCAAAGGAGTGATGCAAACATGACTGAGTTAGAAAAAATGAATGACCAGGCATTACAGGAATACTATTTAGAATTAGTCCGGCATTATGAGAAATTCCAGGCCCAGAAGCTAAAGCTAAATATGTCGCGCGGTATACCAGGCCCTGACCAACTGGACCTTGCTGCCGGGCTTTTAGATTGCATCAATCAGACAAATTACAAAGCTGCCGACGGAACCGATTGCCGGAATTACGGGGGCGTAGATGGTCTCCCTGAGGCCAAAGAACTTTTCGCCCAGCTATTGGAAGCCAAGCCTGCGGAAGTCATCATTGGCGGCAATTCCAGTCTGAACCTGATGAATGATCTTATTGTCCGGGCGATGCTGCATGGGCTGCCAGGCAGTGAAACCCCGTGGGTAAAACAGCCGCAAGTAAAATTTCTCTGCCCCAGCCCCGGATATGACCGGCATTTTGCCATCTGTGAGCATCTTGGCATTGAACTGATACCTATTAATTATCAGCATGATGGTCCGGATATGGCGCAAGTAGAACAATTGGTAGCTGCCGATGCGTCAATTAAAGGGATCTGGTGTGTGCCCAAGCACAGCAATCCCACCGGTATCACCTATTCTGACGCGGTGGTAAAGCGGCTGGCAGCCATGCCGGCTAAAGCCCCCGACTTCCGGATTTTCTGGGATAATGCTTACGTCGTACATCATCTGACCGATAACCCGCCCCGGATATTAAACATGCTGGAGGAATGTAAACAGGCCGGTCAGCCTGACCGGGTTTTTGTGTTCACGTCCACGTCCAAGGTCAGCCTGGCCGGTGCCGGTATTGC
>JAQSXM010000144.1 GCA_029256645.1 Sporomusa sp.
CTAAAACCAAAAGATCAGTGGCGGGCAGGTATGACCAAGGAGGCCATTGAACAGGAAATGATGGTCAGACTGGCTAACATCCCCGGACTTAATCTGGCCTTTACCCAGCCAATTGCCGGCCGGCTGTCCATGCTGACAACCGGGGTTCGTACCGAATTAGGGATTAAACTCTATGGGGAAGACCTGCAGGTATTACAGCAAAAAGCCTTTGATATTGAAAAGGCCCTGGCAACGGTGCCAGGCGTCAGCGATCTGCTGGCAGAGCGGGTCTTTGGCGCTTCCTATCTGGAGATTCAGGTTAACCGGGAAAAGGCAGCCCGGTATGGCCTTAACATTGCCGATGTCGAAGATGCTATCGAATTAGCCGTAGGCGGCAAAACGGCCACAACCACTATCGAAGGCCGTAAACGGTTTAACGTCTTAGTGCGCTACAACCGGGAAAACCGGGAAACCATCGACGCTATGCAAAACATCCTTATCCCGGTAACCGGTGGCGGCGTCGCGGTGAAAAGCAGCGGTGGCGGGATGGGTGGCATGGGTGGCGGTACAACTGCCGCAGCAGCCGGCCCGGCTACCGGCGCCTATGTACCGCTGGGCGAAGTGGCCCAGTTCCAGGTTGTGGATGGTCCGGCGATGATCAGCAGTGAGAACGGCGTCTACCGGATGATTGTCCAAATGAATACCCGGGGCCGGGATGTTGTCAGCTTCGTTAATGAAGCCAATCAGGTGATCAAAGAAAAAGTCGACTTGCCGGCAGGCTATTCTCTGAAATGGACCGGCCAGTATGAGAACCAGCAACGGGCGAAAGACCGGCTATCGCTGGTCGTGCCGGCAGTCATCGTGCTCACCTTCTTCTTACTCTATATGACCTTCAAGTCGGCCAGTGATGCTTTGCTCATCCTGATGAATATCCCGTTCTCCCTGGTGGGCGGCATTGTGGCGATGTATGCTACCGGTACCTATATGACGGTGGCAGCGGCTGTCGGCTTTATTGCCCTGTTTGGGATTGCGGTGCAAAACGGGGTTATCATGGTGACCTACATTAAACACCTGAGAGACCACCGGACACTGGAAGAAGCCATTATTGAAGGCGCCTTTACCCGCTTGCGGCCGGTCATGATTACCGCTTTGGTTGCCAGTCTGGGCTTGTTCCCACTCATCTTTGCCACCGGTACCGGTGCCGAGGTGCAGCGGCCGATGGCCACAGTTGTCGTGGGCGGTCTGGTTACCTCCACCGTGCTGACCCTGATCGTGCTGCCATGCATCTATCTGGTCTGGAACCAGTGGCGTGAGCGCAAGAAAATATGATTATAAAACCAATGGAGGATTATCAATTATGAAAAAAACAAAAGTACTCTTTAGCGTTGTAGCTATTGCCGCAGTGATGGCTTTGGCGGCAGGTTGCGGTTCAAGCGAAAAACCGGCAGCCCAGGCCCCGCCCAGTCAGGAGCAGGCAGCCGGTCATCAGGGGCATAGCGCGGCTATGCCGAAGGAAGATCCTATGCCGATGATGAAAGACCTGGATAAGACCCTGCAAGACGTAGTCAGGCAAGTAAAGGCCGGCCAGACGATGGACGCGCAAAAAAGCGCCTCGCAACTCGTAAGTACCACCGATAAGGTCATGCCTCATATGATGGACGCCGGCTTGAAAGAGAAATTTCGTAATGCGGCAGTTGCGATTAAAGACAGCGTAAACTCCGCTAAAACAGACCCCAGTGCCCTGGAAAGCAAAGTAAAAGTCATGCAGGAGCTTATGAAGCAGACTACCACGCATCTGCAGACCATGAGTCATTAACCGGCTCGGAAAGGAGGGAGGGCCGATGACCAGATGGGTACTGATTGCTGTACTGACAGTCACCCTGCAAAGCGCAGTGGCCGAGGCCGCTCCGGATTCCGGGTATAATCAGTTTGTTCAGTCGCTTGACTCTGTTTTGGCCGGGGCCGTTATGCCGGTTGCCGATGAGCAGCAAATAGCTGCCCGTAGTCCAGTTTTACCCGGCGGGCCGGCGGCACATATTTTAGTGTTTGCCCGGAATATGCTTGGTCAGCCGGTGGTGTGGGGCGGGGCATCGCCGGCCCAGGGGTTTGATTGCTCCGGCTTGGTGCAGTATGTGTACCGGCAGGCCGGCATTAATCTTCCCCGTACTGCCGATCTGCAGTTTCTGGCCGGACGGACGGTAGCGCCGGCAGCGCTGCAGCCGGGTGACCTGGTTTACTTCACCACCTATGAGCCGGGTGCGTCCCATGTGGGCATCTATATCGGCGGTGATAAATTCATCCATACTTCTTTTCTCCAGGGTGTAGTGGCTGTTGGTGATATGAATGACGCATATTTCATTAAGCGCTATTACGGGGCAAAGCGCGTGTTATAATCTAACAAAAATATTGATATTTGGAGGGTGTATAATGAATAAGAAAATTGCTACTTTGGTTATTGGCGGTCTTGTAACGGCTGCTGTATTTGGGGTGGGTATCAGCCCCACAAGCGTCGGCGCGGCTGAAAAAACGTCTCAGACCTGTGAAGCGCAGACAAATCAGATGGGTGCCATGGGAAAAATGAATCCCGAGGCGATGGTTGCAATGATGAAAACGCCGGAAATGCAAAAACAGTGCCTTGAAATGATGAAAAATCCCGAAATGCAAAAGATGATGAGAGAGGTCATGAAAACACCTGAGATGCAAGGCATTATGAAACAAATGCTCCAGCAGGATATGGGTTTTCACCAGATGATGTCCGATTTAGTCAATTCTGTTGATATGAACAGTGACCACAGCGGACCTCAGCAGGAAGAGCAATCTCCAGGCAACTCCGCTAATGCTCATAGTGGCCATCACGGTTAAGCTGTGTCTGTACGGTAAAGCTAAATAAACAGCCCGTTCACTATTAATATGATCCCCTTATAGTAGACAGACATGAGAAGCCTTATAATGGTATACCACCCCTTTAGTAGTCAGGAAGTATGATTAAACGTACAACTTGTTACTAAGGGGGTTTTTATATGCCTGGATCCCAGTTTAACAAAGAATTTAAGATCCAAGTGGTAAAACAGGTACTTTGACTTTTCATTTTATTTTCAGAATCACCCGCTACACTTGTCCTAAGAACAGTCAGATATACAATTTCACTAATATCTTTACAATAAAGCAGGTGATTTCATGAAGCAGCTTATCGTTAATGCTGACGATTTTGGATTACACGAATTAATAAATGACGGTATAGTGGAAGGTCATGTTGCGGGATGTGTTACCAGTACATCGATCATGGCCGGCGGAGATGCCTTTGAACATGCAGTTGAACTGGCTAGGAAGCATCCGAAACTTGGTGTTGGCGTGCATCTTACTCTGGTAGGGGCAAGCCCGGTAGCACGCGGAGATATTCATACACTTTTGACAGGGGAAGGGCTTTTTTTTCCAAGCTACGGCCAGTTTGTTAAGAAATATGTCTGTGGGCAAATTGCCAAAGAGCATATAGAATATGAGCTGCGATGCCAGCTGCAAAGAGTGGTTGGCAAAGGGATCACGGTTACCCACATCGACAGTCACCAACATCTTCACGCTCTGCCGGGTATGGCCGAAGTCATAGGCAGGGTTGCCAGAGAGTTCAATGTTTATAAGGTGAGAATCCCGTCGGAGCCTATAGGATTTCTAGGGGCAGGATCACTTAGTTTACGCAGGGTCTTTGCAAGGTCAGTCCTCACAGGATGTTCATTGCTGGCGCAAAGATTTTACACAAAGCAAGGCTTCTGTGCCCCTCAGCATTTTTTTGGCATGTTGTCAGGAGGTGCTATGCTGCAATCATCTCTGCTACACATTCTGAGAGAACTTCCAGATGGGGTGTCAGAGATTATGATGCATCCGGGCAAAGATACACGGGTATTGGGTCAGGTATTTCCATGGGGGTATCACTGGCAGGAAGAGATGGAGGCTATAACATGCAAGGAAGTCCTGAGCGCGATCCGGCAATACGAAATTCAGCTAATTAATTTCGGGATGCTAGGAAATACCGATGGATAACATGCTGTTTACTTCAAACTTTAAGCAATATCTAGTATGTCCAAGCTTCGATAGGTTGTTTTTCTCTTTGCCAGGCGATATGGCGAAAGTGTTTATCGTTCCCTCACTATTCTAGGCCTGGTATGTTAGGCAAATAATATTAGGGTGTGATCTTGTGGAGCAATTATGGTTGATTTTTGCATTACTATCGGCGGTGACAGCTGCACTGGTGGCCGTGTTTGGCAAGCTTGGTCTTCAATCAATAGACGCTAACACCGCAACTGCGATAAGATCGGTAATTATGGCGGTCTTTTTGATCCTTGTTGTGGCCGGACAGGGGAATCTTAAACAAATTCCGGTTATTCTTGCTGATAAAAGAGCCATTACCTTTATCGCCCTGAGTGGAGTTGCCGGTGCTTTATCCTGGCTATTTTATTTTCTGGCCTTAAAGTTTGGTAAAGTATCTCAGGTGGCGCCGATAGATAAGTTGAGTGTAGTCATTGCTTCCGTGCTTGCGGTTACTCTGTTGGGAGAGAAGATCAGTGCATTGAGCGGAATCGGCATAGCTCTCATTGCTGTGGGGGCCATATTTGTGGCACTGGGATAACGGGATGAATAAGGCTCATCCATCTTTGATCGAAGATGGATGAGCCTTTAATTTATGAGCTAAGTAATGAATGCTTCGTGTGTGTGAAATTAGCTGCGGTCCTGCCTTTCATATTATTTTCAGAATGACTTGCTATACTCATTTTGAAAAGCATCGCGGACGACAGTGCTTTTCAAAATGAGAAATTTTATGGGTTACCAATGGCAAGCGGAATGTAAGCCCTAAGAAGCAAAGAATCTTTGCTTTCCGTTGCGTTTATAGAATGGATATTAATAGATAAGGCGGAGATATAAATGAAGCTAATCTCAATAGTTGTACCCGTTTTTAATGAGCAGGAGAATCTGACTGTGTTTTATCAAGAAGTATGTAAGTATATGGATCCCCTGGGCTATTCCTATGAATTGATTTTTATCGATGATGGTTCCACCGATGACACCGCTGGTATGCTCGAGCGGCTGACACAACAGGATACGAGGGTTAAAGCAGTTCTTCTGGCCCGTAACTTTGGGCACCAGGTGGCATTAACCTGCGGTCTTGATTATGCCAAGGGTGACGCGGTGATCACCATGGATGGCGATATGCAGCATCCACCGGAGATGTTGCCGCTGCTAGTAAGGAAATGGGAAGAGGGTTTCGAAGTTGTGCAAACCATTCGAGTCGATACAGCCGGTGTCTCTTGGTTAAAGAGGTTTACATCAAGCATGTTCTACCGATTAATCAATGCAATGTCCGATGTTCATATCGTGGAAGGCGGGTCAGACTTCCGGCTGCTTGATAAAAAAGTTGTTCAAACTTTTCACCATTTTAAAGAAAAGGCCCGATTTATCCGCGGGATCATCGGCGATATGGGTTACCGACAGGCCCAGGTAGAGTTTGTAGCACCCGCGCGATTTGCCGGCAAATCCAAGTTTTCGCCCAGGAAGATGCTTTCTTTTGCCCTTGATGGTATTACGGCATATTCAAAGGTACCCTTGCGTTTTGCCTTTTATCTTGGCTTGCTCTTTGGGCTGATGAGTTTTGCTTTGACCCTGAATGTGGTGTACACGAAATTGTTTACCGCTGATGCCGTTCCGGGGTGGGCCACGATAGCGGCCAGTGTTTTGTTGCTCGGCGGAGTCCAATTGGCAGGTCTGGGTATCATCGGTGAATATGTCGGTCGTGTTTTTGAGGAGGTTAAACAGCGGCCGCTATACTGGGTTAGCGCTGAACTGGAAAGTGGCGCTGAAACCGTTTCTGAGAAGGGCGGCAAGCACGGCAATTTGGTGATAGCAAAAACGCAATGGAAGGTACTTCCCTAAAATAAAATGATGTCACAAGCGCTGAGAGGAGAAGGAAGATGAAAGTTCTGGTAACAGGGGGAGCCGGCTTTATCGGCTCACACATTGTAGATATTTTAGTTCAAGCTGACCTGCAGGTGTATATCCTGGATAATCTGAGCACAGGATCATTTACCAATATTAATCCAGGGGCTGTTTTCCTAAAAAAGGATATTCGGGATGAGGACCTTAAAGGATTGCTGGCAAGAGAGCGATTTGATTATGTTGTTCATCAAGCCGCCCAAACAACGGTGGCTAATTCCCTGGCTAATCCGTATTACGATTGTGATGTTAATATTCGCGGTTTGGTTAATTTGCTTGAAGCATGCAGGCTGTCGGCAGTAAAGCGGATTGTTTTCGCGTCAAGCGCGGCAGTTTATGGCGACACAGATTCACTGCCGATTGATGAAGACTGCGAGAGACATCCTGCCTCTTTCTATGGTGAGAGCAAATTAACAGGGGAACATTATCTGGAATTGTATTATAAAAATTTTGGCCTGGAGTATGTTGCCTTGCGCTATGCGAACGTTTACGGAGAACGCCAGGCCGACAGCGGCGAGGGTGGTGTTATTAGCATATTTTTGAATAAGCTGCTCGCCGGCCATGGTTTAACAGTTTACGGAGATGGAAGTCAGACCCGTGATTATATCTATGTTAAGGATGTGGCGGCAGCGAACTATCAGGCTTTATTTGCCAGAGCGGCAAACCTGAGCTATAACATCAGCACTGCGACGGAGACGAGTGTTAATGAACTGATGGGGCTATTGTCCCAGCTCACTAAGCAACAGCCGGCTGTTGTAAATGGCGCGCCGCGCGACAATGATATAAGGCGTTCGGTATTAGCCAATCAGGCAGCCGTTAATAGCCTCAATTGGCAGCCGACATACACTTTGCAAGCAGGACTATGTCTGATGCTGCGTGATCTGAAACCTGGAATATCAGTGTAACAGAAAATTGAGCAAGGCAGACTGGAAAGGGATTCATACGATGACAAATAAAAAAAATTGGCTCTATGTAGCAGTAATTTTGGTTGTAGCCAATATACTCATGTTTTCTTATTTAGGATCTCAGCCTTTATTGGATCCGGATGAACCGGTGTATGCTGAAACGGCAAGAGAAATGCTGCAGGTTCATGATTTTATTTCTCCCCGGATTTATGGCGATTTCTGGTTTGATAAGCCACCGATGTATTATTGGCTGGTGGCAGGGGCATTTAAAATCTTTGGCATTGGTGAGTTCTCCGCCCGTTTTCCTTCCGCTTTTTTTGCAGTAGGCGGAGCCATTTTAGTCTATTTATCGGGCCGGAAACTTTTCACTGAGCGTGCCGGATTGCTTGCTGCTCTGGTATTGGTCACTAGTCTGGAATATTTCTATCTGGGCAACGCAGCTGTTACCGATATGACACTGACTTTTTCCCTGACGGCGGCACTGCTGTCATTTCTTCACCGGAAATATTATCTGCTATACGGATTTGCCGCTCTCGCCGTAGTGACCAAAGGCCCGGTTGCCATCTTCTTTTGTGGTGTGATTATCGGCTTGTACCTGGTTTTGACAGGTAACTTAAAAACGATGAAGAGGATGAAGCTTGTAAGCGGGGGCGCACTTTTTGCAGTTATTGCCCTGCCTTGGTATGTGGCGATGTACTCTCTCCATGGAATGGCCTTTATTGACACTTTCTTAGGCTTTCATAATGTAACCCGTTTTTTGCAGCCTGAGCACGTCTCAGGAGCAATCTGGTATTACTATATTCCTGTGTTATTCCTGGGCTTCTTCCCGTGGACTGCTTTCTTAGCC
>JAQSXM010000145.1 GCA_029256645.1 Sporomusa sp.
GTTAAATACAAGCATGGCCAAAAATCAAAAGAGGCAATCGAGACTATTATAGCCAACGATCACCTCCGGTATTCCGGTCAGCAAAAATACGATTTCTTGATTAGGCTCATGTTAGCACAGAGTTCGAACAGGTGTCAACCCCCCAAAGGGCATTATCTATAATTTTAATAAAATTCCCTTGCACTTTTTTACTTCTTATCATATAATTGCCACAAAAGCTGAATATGCTAGGCTGATCAGACATACTGAAGGCCAAAAGAAACATAACCGTTTCTTTTGGCCTTTTTTATTTTTGACTATATATTCCGCATTAAAGAATTTTACAGGCGCAGGCGGGTGGTGCATTGACAACGCTCCACCGCTGGCCTTGACTGCCGCTTTTGCCAACACACCACCCGCCTGCAAAACTTTAACGCGTTATATATACATAAGTTCAGCCATTGAAA
Organism: Sporomusa sp.; assembly: GCA_029256645.1. Next base: position 447 of record JAQSXM010000145.1, read on the forward strand.
GCAGTACAGTAATAAGTCACAAAAAAGGAGGTACTATACTAATGGCTAAAGACCAAATGACGCCAATTGAACGGCTGTCAGCCTACAGCCAGGGAAAATCTATTGACCGTCTGCCCTGTGTTCCCATTGTGGGCAACACAGCTGCCCGCGTAATCGGTGTCAAAGTCAGCGAGCTTCCATCAAACGGTAAACTGCTGGCGCAAGCGCAAATTGGCGCTTATCGCCGCTTTGGCTACGACATTATTCGTATCTTTACCGACCTGTATGGTCAGGCTGAAGCCATGGGTGCCGTCATTCGCTATCCAAAAGATGAAACAGCCTATCTGGATCAGCCTGCCCTCACTGATATAAGCCAAATTGACCGTTTATCGCCAGCCAACCCTTATCAGGACGGCAATCTCCCCCACCAATTGGAGGCCATGAGGATTGCAGTGGAGGAGGTAGGTAAAGAGGTTGTTGTTACCGGGGCACTCACCGGCCCCTTTACTAATGCTTCCTTTCTCATTGGTGCCGAAAACCTGACCAGGCTTGTCGCCAAAAATCCTGAAGCTGTACATCGCTTATGCCGCTTATCATTGGAAACCTCTTTAAACTACGCCAAAGCAATCATTGATGCGGGGTGCACCCCCAGCCTCACCGATCCGATGTCATCAGCCACCATTATCAGTCCTAAAAAATTCGAAGAGTTCTCCCTCCCTTACCTACAACAATTGATCGAATATATTCACTCCCGGGGTAAATCAGTGACCCTGCATATTTGCGGCAAGACGGCCAAGATATGGGAACTCATGGCCAATGCCGGTGCTGATTGTATCAGCATTGATAATGCGGCCAGCCTCACAGAGGCCAAAGGCAAGATTGGAAACCGGCTGCGCCTGATGGGTAATGTTAAACCATCAGAGGTTATGTTGCAAGGCTCCCAGGCCGATGTCCGCCTGGCCGTACTGGGCGGCGTCCGCGAAGCCTACGATAATCCCAAAGGTTATATTATCGCTTCAGGCTGCAGTTTGCCGACAGAAACCCCTTTCGCCAACATTGACGCCATGCTTGATGCCGTCCGTGAAATCGGCTATCCAATTACTGAGGAGAAACTCAATGACCTGGAACAGAGGTGGTCAATATGACCGTTTTGACCGAGAAACAGCGCTTACTGGCAGTATTAAGCAAACAACCGGTAGACCGTCCGCCAGTTATCTGCCCAGGCGGGATGATGAATGCCGCCATTGTTGATGTCATGAAAAGCAGCAATCAAACCCTGCCGGCCGCCCACTCTGACGCGGTATTAATGGCAAACCTGGCCTATGCTGTTCACAATCTTACCGGCTTTGAGAACTTCGGCCTCCCCTTTTGCATGACAGTCGAAGCCGAGTTATTAGGCAGTGAGATTGATTTAGGCACCTTTGCGTGTGAGCCAAAAATAAGCAGGGAGGTATTTTCGTCGGCCACTCAGGTTGAATATAAAGATATTTCCACAATCCTGAATACGGGAAGAATTCCGGTAGTCTGCCAGGCAGCCTCAATTCTGACCACACAATATCCGGATATTCCGGTTATTGGCAGTCTTACCGGGCCAGTAAGCACAGCAGCCTCGATCATTGACCCAATCCCATTTTTGAAGGATCTGCGTAAAAACGCACCAGCCGCTCACCGGGTCTTTGACTATGTAACCGGCCTGTTAATCGGTTTTGCGCATAAACTAATTGACCATGGCGCAACGGTGATCGCTATTGGTGATCCAACTGCAACCGGGGAAATCCTCGGTCCCAGGCTGTTTGACGAATACGCCGTTACCTATATCAACAAATTAATTGCAGCTGTCCATCACAGGAATGTCCCGGTTATTGTCCATATCTGCGGCAATCTGAATAGCGTAAAACCCCTTATAGCCAGCCTTAAGGCCAACGCGATCAGCACTGATGCCATTGTCAATTTAAAGCAGTTAAAAAATGATTTCCCTCAACTGACTACCATGGGAAATATCAGCACCTACCTCCTGGAATACGGCCCGCCGGAAAAGGTGGCTCTGCAAACCAGAAATCTGCTGGCCCAAGGTATTGATATCATAGCACCGGCCTGCGGTCTCAGTACCTCAAGCGCTTTAGCCAATATTCAGGCCATGACTCACACCGTCAGGGGAATCCATGCTAACTAACGAGAGGACGTGAACCAGTGCCCATACTACGCTTCTGGCAGGAAACCGGCCAGGCAGACGCGGTTCCGGTTAGTTACGAGTTGCTTGACAACATTACGGTTCTTGCTGCGGCCAGGGCAGCCGGCGTTCTGGTGGAATCACCGTGTAATGGTGCCGGTACCTGTGGTAAATGCAAGGTGAGAATCCCTGCCCTTTCCCGGTCTGCACTCCATAGCCTGGATGGCTGCCGCCACACGCTGACAACCGAGGAGGTAAGCCAGGGCATCTTTCTCGGCTGCATGACCGAGATTCAGGCCCAGTCAGCTCCATCCGCCGATCCATTTATCGACATTTTTATCATCGAACGCCAAGACACCGCCAATGTGCAAATACTGAGTCAGGGGAGACAGCTTGACATAGCACTTGATCCCCTCATTAGAAAACAGTATATCCCCGGCGCTACTATGACTGAGGTACTATCCGGGCCATTGTTACTGGGAACAGAGCCGGGCGACTCCACCGGGGTATCGCACGGACTTGTTGTTGATATCGGCACCACGACCCTGGTTGCTGCATTATTTGACCTGACCACTGGCCGTGAATTAGCCTCAGTGTCAGCCCTCAATCCCCAGAGCCTTCATGCCCAGGATGTCCTGTCCCGGATAAAGCTGGGGGCAACTGCCGAGGGCTTGTCAGCTCTGCATACTGATATAATTAGTGCAATCAATTCCCTGATTGGGCAACTAACTCACGATACCGCTATCAGTCCAAACACAATCTACGAGGTTGTATTTAGCGGCAATACCTGCATGCTGCACCTGGCTATGGCTGCCGACCCGGCCTCACTAGGTAAATATCCGTATACCCCGCTGCTCTGGGGCGACAGTTATCATGCTGCGTCAGAAGTTGGCCTTGCTGCCGCCCCGTTCGCCCAGCTTTACCTGCCGCCGGTAATGTCTGCTTATGTAGGCGCAGATATCACTGCCGGGATTTTAGCCGCCGACCTGTCCAATCTTAAAGGCACTACTTTGTTTGTTGATATCGGTACAAACGGGGAAATGGCGTTGGCTGTCAACGGCCGCCTGTCGGTCACCTCAACAGCAGCCGGACCGGCTTTTGAGGGCATGAATATCGCCTGCGGCATGAGAGCCGCACCAGGAGCTATTGAGAAATTCACAGTTGAGCCAGGTGGTACCGTTGTGCTGAAGACGATCGCCGACAGTCCGGCTGTCGGCATTTGCGGCAGCGGCCTGCTAGACATAGTAGGTGAGCTTGTCAGAACCAAAATAATCAATAAGACCGGCAAGTTTGCCGGACTGGAAACAAATGATGCCCACCCCTTGCAGCAACGTCTGCAGAAAGAAAACGGCAAAACAGCTTTTGCCATTCACCAATCGGTCTATCTGTCGCAAAAAGACATTCGTCAGGTCCAGCTTGCCAAAGGCGCCATCCGCGCGGGTATTGAATGCCTGCTTAATGCCAATAGTCTTGTCCCTGCCGATGTTGACCAGGTGTTTATCGCCGGTTCATTTGGGTTTCATCTTAATGCTGATAGTTTAATCAATATTGGTATGCTCCCAAATCAGTTCCAGGGCAAAATTAGTTTTCTTGGCAATACTGCCAAAACAGGCGGTCAGGCCCTGCTCTTAAATCAAGGAGCCCGGCAAGCCGTTGCCGCCTTAATTAAAAAAGTAGCGGTTGTAGAGCTGGCCACATACAGCGACTTTGATAAAACCTTTGTCAGTTGCTTAAATTTTTAGGGAGGTATTGCTAATGAGTGATCAACCTGCTTCCGACCATCTAAGCTGTTCCGATTGCCATCAACTAAACTGTTATCGCCGTGACAAACGGTTTCCTGACTTTTGCCTGAGTGTGACCCCGCGCGGTGCGGCCGACATTGATGCTGAAATAGAAAAGGTCAAGGGGCTTTATCTCGAAGAAGGTTCTGACCGCAGTATGGCGCTGGCAGCTGCCGAGATTGAGGGATTATACTATGGTAAGCTTACGCGGGTCGAAGAAATCATTGCTTTTGCCAAAAGAATTGGCGCGAAAAAGATCGGTATCGCTACCTGCATTGGACTCATTGATGAAACACGCGTCTTTGTCCGGGTACTTGCCGCTAAAGGTCTTGACAGCTACAGTGTCCTCTGCAAAGTAGGCTCAATTGATAAAACAGAAATCGGCGTACCACCTGAATATAAAGTGCAGCAGGGCTGCCACGAATCCCTGTGTAATCCGATCCTCCAGGCACGACTGCTCAATCAGGCCGGTACTGACCTGAATATTATTGTGGGGCTGTGTGTCGGTCATGATTCTTTGTTCATCAAACACTCTGAGGCCCCGGTCACGACCCTGATTACCAAGGACCGGGTGTTAGGCCATAATCCGGCAGCAGCACTTTATACCAGCGGCTTTTATTACAAACGGCTTCTACAAGAAGAAAAGGAGTGATCACCAGTGTTTAAGCATCGACTGATTATTACAGGCCTCGCTGTTTCCCTGATTCTTAGCCTCTTGCTGGCCGGCTGCGGTCAACAAAAAGCGCCACAGGCAGCATCCGCCCCAGCGCAGTCAACTGTCCCGGCTGATAAAATCAAATTCAACATCGGTTATTTGCCGGCAGTTGGTCACGTACTCTATTTTGTCGCCAAAGAGAAAGGCTTCTATGAGCAAGAAGGGCTTGATGTCGAGCTCTTTCAATTCACCAACTCCGGAGAAGGCCTAAACGCCATTAAAGCCGGCAAACTGGATGCCGGTTCTTTTGGCACAGCAGCCCCACAGGTCTTCATCGCCAAGGGGACTCCCTTTGTAGACATCGGCGGTATGCAAAGTGAAGGCCATGCCGTTGTCACCAAACCTGAAAATGCCCAGCAATTTTCCACCCTGCAGGGATTTGTCGGCAAAAAGGTTGCTACCGTTCGCCTGGCAACCGGTGATGCGGTCTGGCGCTCAGCATTGTCTAAAGCCGGTATTGATTGGAAAACCCAGGTAACCATCCAGGAACTTGACTCGCCGGCTGCCGTACTTGAGGCAGTAAAAAAAGGCGCAGCAGATGCCGGCCTGGTATGGGTTCCCTTTTCTGAGATGGCTGAAAAGCAAGGGCTGACACTTGTTTCCTGGTCGTCTGAGCACATGGACGGTCATGTCTGCTGCCGGGTAGTAGCCCTTGATGATAAACTAAAAACTAACAAAGAGGCTTACATCCGGTTTAGCCGCGCCAGCATTCGCGCCTATGATTTCTATATCAACAACCAGGAGGAAACCCTGGATATCCTCAGCAAATATGTCAAATTGGATAAAGAACTGCTCAGAAAATCCACCTATAGCGGCCACATCCATAGCATTCCCGATCCTGACAAAAAACGTTTTGTTGCCTTTTGGGAGGCTATGAAAGCTGCCGGTTATATCCAAAGTGATATCGATATCACCAAACATGTAAATAGTGATATTTATAAAACGGCACTTGACCAACTAAAACAGCGGGAACCGCAAAATACCACTTATCAACAGCTTGACAAAGACTTTGTGGTGAACAACCTATAAGCTTGAAAGGAGGATGGCTGTGGCCTTATTGAATCTCGACTCAGTATCTCTTACCTATCCGGGCGATGATCTTCCAGCCATAGCCAACCTGTCTCTCGCCATTAACCAAGGTGAGTTTATGGCAGTAGTCGGCCCCAGCGGCTGCGGTAAAAGCTCCACGATCGGGCTCTTGGCCGGATTAACACCAGTCACAAGCGGCCTGCTTACACTTAATGGCACCCCCATTGTCGCCCCCGGCCCCGACAGGGCGGTAGTTTTTCAGGATTACTCACTGTTTCCCTGGATGACAGCCCTTGATAATATTAGTTTTGCCTTGCAAGAATCAGGCCGTGCCACAGGTAAAGCAGCCAAACACGAAGCACGAAAACTATTGGATATGGTCGGTCTTAGCAGTTACAGCCATAAATACCCTGCGGAACTGTCTGGAGGCATGCGTCAGCGGGTGGCCATCGCCCGGGCCTTTGCGCTTGACGCCCCAGTCTACCTCATGGATGAGCCCTTCGGCGCTGTTGATGCCAGAAACCGGGTAAGCCTGCAAGAATTATTACTCAAGCTGTGGACAGGAGACGGCAACAAGAAAACTATATTTCTGGTAACTCACGATATTGACGAAGCTTTATATCTTGCCGACCGTATTGCCGTATTTACCCCTGGCCCGGGTCGGGTCCTAAAGCTTATCGATGTGCCTTTCCCCCGCCCCAGGCGCCGTTTTTTTCTGGTTCAGGATCCGCACTACGCCTCACTGCGCAATGAAATTCTCTCCTTGTTGCAGAAAGAAATCCTGGAAGAGCTGCAACAAGTGGAAGGAGGCGCAGGCATATGAGCCAGGTAAGCCGTGACCGGCTTATATTGGGGATTGCCACCCTGCTGCTGTGGCAGTTAAGTACCGCTTGGTTAAAGCTGCTTGACCCGCAACTCTTTCCAACCCCATCACAGGTCCTTAGCCTGCTTGCCGAGGACCGGCAAGTATTTCTGAAAAGCTTAGTGAGTTCTTTTAATCTGCTGTTTTGGGGTTACACCCTGGCAGTACTGCTCGCTGTCCCACTGGGGCTTGTTATTGGCTGGAACCGCCGCCTGCGCTTGGCGATTGAACCGGTCACCAATATTCTGGGTCCGATCCCACCTATTGTCTATATCCCTTATGCCATTGCCATCCTGCCGACCTTTACCCTATCTTCGATATTTGTCATATTTATCGGCGCTTTTTGGCCGCTGTTTATCAATACCCTCTCAGGTGTGGAGGCTTTGGAAAAAGGTATAGTGGACTCGGCCAGGACTATTGGCGTAAGCCGCAAATCGATGCTTATTAACATTCTCTTGCCGGGAGCTATGCCGCATATCGTCAGCGGCGGTGCCATTAGCCTGGTATTGGCCTTTATCCTGTTAACAGCAGCTGAAATGATTGGTGCAACAAGCGGTTTGGGTTGGTATGTAAAGTACTTCTCAGACTTTGCCGACTACCCGCGGGTAGTAGCCGGTATAATTGTCATCGGCGCTGTTGTCCTTACACTAATGACCCTCTACAGGCGTTTTACCGGTTACCTGCTGCGCTGGCGGAAATAG
>JAQSXM010000146.1 GCA_029256645.1 Sporomusa sp.
GTATACCCAACAGATAAGAGGCGTTGCCCCCCAACCCGGTCATGAATAGGGAATCCCAGTCTTACTAATGGAATACCATCCCGCTCGGTTAGAAAGCGTCCATCAGAATGGCCTATCGCAATATTGGCCTTACCGGCTTTGGCCTGCTCCCGTACTAAATTAAAATCCGGGTCTGACAGCACAACAGTTTCAGTTGTCATTTCCGTTTCTGGCAATAGCCTGGACAAATTCCCGCTTTTGTCTCCAGTTACTACAATTGGCCGAATGCCATTTTCCAAACAAACCTGGGTAACGGCATACACCAGTTCCGGATCCCCAAAAATAGCGCAGCGCCCAGCAAAGTTGTATTTATGAGAATCAATCATGGCGTCAATAAGCCGCCCCCGTTCAAGCTCGATTGCGGCTGGCCGCTTTTTGCCGCTGATTGTCTCAAGCGCCTCCATAAAGGCATCGGTATTTTCAATGCCAATCGGAATCGGTACTGAGTAGAGTGGTACGCCAAAGGTATCTTCCAGATATCTCCCTGGTGATACACTGGCGTCAATGGTAACACCCAATTCGATTGTCGCAGGTGCGCCACTCATCCGGCAGATATCAGCGACAGGTGTGCCACCTGCCGGCAGCTTGTTGTACGCCGGGAGGTACGGCTGGTCCATTGTGTCAGAGATATCCGGGCACAGGGTGTAATCAATGTCCAAAGCGCCCAATAGGCGCTTTAGCTCACGAATATCAGCCGGACTCATGCTGGGGATAATCACATTGACTTTATTATGCCGCTCAGTAGTTGTTGCCAGTGTCTCAACAAGCCGCCTTACCGTCAACCAGTAGCCCTCGCTGTGGCTACCGCCATAACCGGGCGTATTGGCGGCAACAATCGGCAGGTCAAGCTCTTTTTCCTGGCGGTATTCTTTTACGATCCTGGCAACGTCTTCACCAATGGTCTCTGCCAGACAAGTGGTAACAACCCCAATCAGCTTAGGCTGATATACCCTGTTAATGTTATCAAGTGCGGTACGAAGATTGGCTGCCCCGCCATATACTGTTCCCTTTTCATTGAGGGAGGAGGAGCCGACATCAACAGGTTCGTTAAAATGCTCGGCAATATGCCGCCGCATATAGGTACTACAGCCTTGTGAACCGTGAACAATAACCATGGACTTTTCGATACCTTTGAGCGCTAAAATCCCGCCCATGGGCATGCACATGTGACAAGGGTTCTCCATATCAGCCACCTCCTTTTGCAGCAGTATATTTCCATACCGGCGAACACAAGGTAGAGTAAACTTCCTGAGCAAAATTTACCGCGCCGTCATAGCCGCTTAAAGGATGCTTGCGATCATGGTTGTGGTCAATGAACGCCAGCCCTAATTTGTAGGCCAGTGGCCGTTCTTTGACACCCCCAACCAGCAAATGGGCACCCTGACTTCTCATAAACCGCTCCAGTTCAGCCGGATTGGCATCATCTAGAATAACAGTTCCATCACTAACTAATTCATGAATGGTATCGTACTCTTCGCGACGCCCGGTTTGGGTACCAATCATTACAACCTCAATGCCAATCTCCCGGAATTGTTTGATTAACGAGATGGCCTTAAAGCCGCCGCCGACATAGACGGCTGCTTTTTTGCCTTGAAATTTTTCATGGTATTTGCTAATAAGAGGCAACACCCGGTCAGTCTCCCGGCGAATGAGAACCTCGGCTTTAGCCCTGATCTCACCGCCACCCATAGCATCAGCGATATTGCGCAGGGATTTAGCCGTATCCTCTATTCCCAGGAACGATACCTGCATATAGGGTATACCGTACAATTCCTGTAACTGGGCAGCCAGGTAGTTCATCGACCCTGCACACTGCACAATATTAAGTGATACGTTTGCCGCGCCCTTAAGCGTACTGCTGGTTGAGTCACCCGTAAATACCGTATTGACTTTTATCCCCATTTGCGCCAAATAGTCTTTGATGATCCAGGCTTCACCTGCCAGATTAAAATCGCCCAAATAGTTGATTGAATCACTAGCGGCAGCTTGGTTCCGGTCAACCGGGTCAATCAGCTGCAAAAGCGCCTCACAGGCAGCCCGGTAACCGGCTGATTTATTACCGATAAAGCCGCTTGACTCTACAGGGATAATCTCAATATTATTTCGCTTGGCAGCGGCCTTACAAATGGCTGCCAAGTCATCACCGATTACCCCGACAATACAGGTTGAATAAACAAACATCAGTTTTGCCGGGTGTTTAGCCACAAGCTCATCAATGGTTTTTGCCAGTTTCTTTTCCCCGCCAAAGATGATGTCCTGTTCACGTAAATCGGTGGTAAAACTGTTACGGTAGAGTTCTGACCCGCTGGACAGACTGCCGCGAATATCCCAGGTGTAGCTAGCGCAGCCGACCGGGCCATGTACCAGATGGATTGCGTCGGTAACCGGATTAAGCACCACTCTGGCACCACAGTATACACAAGCCCGCTGACTGACACAGCCAGCAATGCTGTCAGAATCACACTTCAACGAATTTTTACGCCGCCCTTTGGTGGATATAAACTGCTCCCGTCCCGAAATGGCTACAGTCGTCTCGCTCATTTGCTTCACCTCCAGTCTATTTACATGACAAGTTCGAAATCTTCATCAGCTGCATCACGGTCAGCCCGTTCTAATAGCGCTCCGCTGATACTTTCAATGAGACGCATGGCTCCCCGATAGCCAACAATCGGCAGATAGGAATGAACACTGCGATCCAGGACTGGGAAACCAACCCGTACTAAGGGAATATCTTCTGCTCGCGCAATATATTTTCCGTAGGTGTTGCCGATGATAAGGTCAACAGGCTGGTTCTTGATCCACTGGTGCAGTGTAAACAGATCACCACCTGCTTTGACATTGGCAGTAACCCCGGCCTGGGTCAACAGTTCATTAACATCATCTTCAAAACTACCGACAGCCGAACCCATAGCGCCCCCCGGAGTACCTGTCAGTATGTGCAGAGGTATCATACCCAAGCTGAGGACAAATTCCGTAAGCCCGGTAACAATGTCAGGATCGCCGAAGATGGCTACGGTTTTGCCATGAAAGTGAAAATGGGTATCTGTCATAATATCTACTAACTGACCCCGCTCTTCTTCCAACTCTGCTGGTACTTCCTGGGCAAAGGCCCGGCGCAGCGATAACAGCATTGCATCTGTCGCTTTTATACCTATCGGCGCCTTAAGGGCTGTCGACGGGACTTGACATTTTTTCGAAAGTGCTTCAGCCGCATCATTAGAGGCAAACCGGCCGAGAGCTAATGTAAATTTGGAGTTACCACTGTCCTTAATCTGGGCAACAGTGGCACCACCTTTGGGATACATGGAAAACTTGCCTGTCATTGGTGCATCCATAACCCCAGAGGTATCTGGAAACATGATAAATTTAATGCCCATGGCCTTGACGATGCGTTTTATTTCCCGCATATCACCAGGATTAACAAACCCTGGAATTATGTTTACTTGTTCTTTTTTTACAGCGGAAGTAGCCTCGGCAATATAGCTAACCATCGCCTTGGTCATATTGGAGAAACCAGTAATATGGGACCCTTGGTAGCTGGGGGTGTTAGCGTGGATAACCAGCTTACCCTCAGGAACCTCTGCCGATTTAATAATACTGGGAATATCATCACCAATAGTTTCAGTGAGGCAAGTAGTATGAATGGCCATAACCTCCGGGTTATATATGGAAAAAACATTGGTTATCGCCGTTTTTAGGTTAGCACCGCCGCCAAATACCGAAGCCCCTTCGGTGAAGCTTGAGGTGGAAGCCATCGCCGGTTCCCGGAAATGCCGCGACAGGTGCATGCGATGGAAAGAACAGCAGCCCTGCGAGCCGTGGCTGTGTGGCAGGCAGCTATGGATCCCCAGTGCAGCGTACATAGCCCCAATAGGCTGGCAAGTTTTTGCAGGGTTGATTACGGCACCGTTGCGTTGTTTTATCTCTTTTGGTGTACAGTCCAGCATATTAGGCCACTCCTTCCTCGTTTACAGTACCACTGAGCAGCGGTTCATCCTGCCATGGCGGAACTATGAAGTTCCAAGTAGGGGAAGCAAAACCCATGCTTACATCCCTGGCAAAATTTACAGCACCGTTGAAGCCGGCGTAGGGTCCGCTATAGTCGTAGGAATGAAGCTGCTTAGCCGGGATACCCATCTTTTGAATGACATATTTATCTTTAATACCTGAGGCAAAAATGTCTGGTTTCAGGATCTTGATAAACTCTTCTGTCTCAAAGTGATTGAGATCATCGACAATAATGCTGCCGTCTTTCATCTCTGCATTCATACCGGCATAATAGCTGAGTGGAATCTTCTTTTTGAGTTCTTCCATCTTTTCCGGCGATACCTTCAGGCGAAAACGTCGTTCATCTGTAGTAACATGCAGTTCAGGAATATTCTTCGAATCTGCATCGGTTTTAATTGTGGGAATGACTTCGCGCCCCTCATAGTCATCCCGATGCGCAAATTCATAGCCGGCCAGTACAGTTTCGATACCTAATTCAGCAAAAAGGCCCTGATAGTGATGACCGCGGGAGCCACCCACAAAGCAGAAGGCTGTTTTGCCGTCACAAATCTTTTTGTATTGATCCATTAAAGGCTCAACACGGGCTACTTCCCGGGCGATAACTTCTTCGGTTTTTTGAATAAGCGCCTCATCCCCAAAGTACATAGCCATGTTCCGTAGTGACTCAGTCGTGCCGTTGACACCAATGAAATTGACCTTGAGCCAAGGTGTTCCGTATTTAACTTCCAACATTTCTGCAATATAGTTAATAGAGCGGTGACACTGCACCAAATTTAACTCAGCTGTATGGGCGTTCCTTAAATCTTTATAGGTGCCATCACCAGTCATAACCGACACAACTGTGTAGCCTATTTCCTTTAGGACACGCTCAATCTCCCAGCTATCCCCACCGATGTTATACTCCCCAAGGATATTAATTGGATACTTACCGGGAGCCTCTTCCAAATCTGAGGCACCGATTACCCTATCCATGAGGATGTTATTGGCAATATGGTGACCTGCCGACTGACTGACACCCTTATAGCCCTCACAGCTAAAAGACAATACCGGAATACCATGCCGGCCCTCAGCCGCTTTGGCTACTGCACCCACATCGTCCCCGATAAGACCTACCGGGCAAGTAGCAGAAACTGTAATGGCTTTCGGATGGAAGATTTCCACAACATCATCAATAACCTTTGCCAGCTTTTTTTCGCCGCCAAATACGATGTCGCTTTCCTGCATATCTGTGGAGAAGCTATAATTAAGGAAATATTGGCTGGGATCATCGTTTTTGGCCTTGTTGCGACGCGTACCCCAGGTATAGTAAGCACACCCAATTGGGCCATGGGTAATATGAACCATATCTTTCAGCGGGCCAAGCACTACACCTTTACAACCGGCGTAGGCACAGCCGCGGTTAGTGATTATACCAGGAACAGTTCGTGTGTTAGCTTCAATAATTTGAGCTGCATGCTCGCCATCCTTAATCAAAATATGTTTCTTGCGGTTTTTCTGGACTTTGGATGGATATTGGTCTAGAATTTCCTGTAATTGTTTTTCAGTAACAGCCATGCTACGTTACCCCCTTTACACCTTGCTATTTATACTGCTTCTTCGCCAGATTCGCCAGTACGAACCCTAATTGCATCAAGCATCGGTACGACTATAATTTTCCCGTCTCCAACCCCGTTTTCGGTGCGGTTGGCGGACATGATAGCATCTATAATTGTCGTGACGTCTTCGTCATGGGCCAAAATGGTAAACAATCGCCGTGGAAATAACCGGTGCCCATCAAGAAATCCATCAATTAGCACTTCTGCATCTTGTTCATCTGCGCCGGCCAGCGCCATCATTTTGGCTTTCCGTTCGGCTACAATCGCCGGGTCATCTATCAATTGGCCACGGCCCATTACCTTAAAGGCGGTGAAACCGGCCACGCCTGCGTCCACCAGAGCTTTCTTCGTAGCGCCTGTTTTATTCATGCGCACGATGGCAATGATCTCTTTCATGGTGTCACCCCTCCTTTTACAGTTCTTTCATGCCGCTCGATACAGTGTATACCTCAGAAACCGGGCTGACAAAAATTTTACCGTCGCCATAAGCGCCCTTTTCCCCAGTTTTAGCCGCTTCCATAATAACTTTAACAATTTCTTGTTTGTACTCTGCCCGTACAGCCATTAACAATAAGCTTTTAGGAATCTCATCATACACGACACCGCCGATTTTGATACCCTTTTGTTTACCCCGTCCGACAACGTCTACAACAGTAACAGCGTTAAATCCGGCTGCCGACAGTGCGGCCAACACCTCATCTTTTTTGTCCGGTCTGATGATTGCTCTAATTAATATCACAACACTCACTCCTTCATTTTATCGTCGGTCGGGTTAAGCGATGGCGTCAAGAAAACCGTGTTGCATCATCAGTTCTTCCAGACGATCCTGGGTCATAGGTTTAGGGATAACAAACATTCTGTTTTCGTCAATGGCTTTTGCCAGGTTACGGTATTCCTCGGCTTGGCCAGCCTCAGGTTCAAAGTGAACAACTGTTTTCTTATTGATTTCAGCCCGTTGGACAACATTATCCCGCGGTACAAAGTAAATGAGCTGTGAGCCAAGCTCTTCGGCAAAGGCCTTTAAAAGTGGTAATTCATTATCTACCTTCCGGCTGTTGCAGATGATGCCGCCAAGCCGGACTTTACCTGATACGGCATACTTTTGAATGCCTTTGGCAATGTTATTGGCAGCATAAAGGGCCATCAATTCACCTGATGCTACAATATATATTTCTTCGGCTTTGCCTTCACGGATTGGCATTGCAAATCCGCCGCAGACAACGTCACCTAATACGTCATAAAACACATAGTCAAGGTCGGAAGTATATGCACCCAGTGATTCAAGCATATTGATAGAAGTAATGATGCCGCGGCCAGCGCAGCCTACCCCTGGTTCAGGGCCGCCTGATTCAACACACATGGTATTTTTAAATCCAGGCTTTAAAATGTCATCAAGATCAATATCGTCGCCTTCGTCACGCAGTGTATCAAGTACTGTCTTTTGACAAAGTCCGTTTAGTAGCAACCGGGTTGAGTCGGCCTTCGGGTCACAGCCAACCACCATTATGTGTTTCCCAGCTTCAGCCAATGCGGCCACCGTATTTTGTGTAGTCGTGGACTTACCAATACCGCCTTTACCATAAATAGCAACCTGTCTCATTTAAAATTCCTCCCTTTTATTTGGATAATGAGATAGTCTGGCTTTGTCGGGTTTATGTTGAAAAATATTAATGCGTAGAATATAATGTAGATGGGCATGTTTATAAACCCTTGCCGACACTTGGGGAATGTGATTTGCCCCCGGCTTCACGAGTACTCGCAATACGCGTGAAGCCTTTTATTATGCGCGAAAGCCGATCACCTCCTTGTATTGCTGTAAAAATGACAAGGGCTTACCGCATTAGGTAAATGCGGTAAGCCTCATTGCTTTCGAAACCTATTCTTTTGATAAATAAAAAGCTATGGGCAGAAAAAACTGCTCCATAGCTCCATTGCTGAGAATCAAATATTGATTAGCACAACTATAACATAGATAAAACTCGCCTGCAATAGTTTCGAACTAATGTTGGAAAATTAAGTTTTCTACAATTTGACACGTAAAATTCCTGATAAGATGGAGGCCTAATAAAATGGAATCTGATAAAGATCCAGTACACGACCTGCTGACAGCGCTCGTGTCTTCACTCAACAACACCCTCTATGACCTTGCAGCGGAAAACGAGAGAGGTGGTAGCAAAGTAACAGCCAAACGCCTGGAGTTTTCCCGGCAAAAGATCATGAGCGCCTGGGAGCTATACAACCAAAACCGCAGTACCAAGTAATGCAAAAGAAGCTTTATGGGTTAGCGACGCCCATAAAGCTTCTTTACACTCTGCCGAAAACAATATCCTTAACCACTTCACCTGCAATAATCAGACCAACTACAGATGGTACAAAGGCAATACTGCCCGGAATCTGGCGTCGAGTTGTACATTTACGGGTTGTTCCCTGAGGGCAGACACACCCTACGCTACAGCTCGAGTTCTCTGTTTCAAAAGGCGTAAGCGGTTCTTCCTTAGAATAGACTACCTTCAGTGAAGTGACTCCTCGCTTCCTTAACTCCTGACGCATTACCTTAGCCAGCGGACAAACCGAAGTCTTGAAGATATCAGCTACTTCAAACCTGGTCGGATCCAATTTGTTACCGGCTCCCATCGAGGAAATGACCGGAATGTTTCTGGCCTTGGCTTTCATTACCAGGTCAATTTTACCGGTAACTGTGTCAATGGCATCTACAATATAACTATAGTCATCTGCGAGTAATCCTTCTGCCGTATCCGGCATATAAAACTCCTGAAAAATAGTTACTTCAGCCTTAGGATTTATTTCCAGAATGCGGTCACGCATCACTTCAACTTTAGGCTTACCAATTGTCTTTTTGGTAGCATGTAACTGCCGGTTAATATTAGTCAGGCAAATACAATCGTCATCCACCAGGACAAACTTGCCCACACCGGAACGAACCAAGCCTTCCACTACAAAGGTGCCTACTCCGCCGATGCCGAAAATGGCGACTTTGCTTTGCGCCAGTTTTTGGAGGCCTTCTGCGCCAATTAATAATTCGGTCCGGGAAAACTCATGCAGCATATTGTCACCCTTTATATTTATTAGTATGTGTGCATTATATAAGTGTAGCAAAATTCCCCAGACCAGTCAACAGCCGCTACGACCTACTTACGCGAAACCCTCGGTTTAATTGTTTTACCGCATTTCGGACAAACGTGAATTCCTTCCTGATCAACTTCCATAACCGCACCGCATTGAATATGAACCAACATCCTGCCACCTCCTAAATTAATCCCACAATAAACAGTATATGAGAATTAGGAAAAAATAGACCAGGATAAATTCTGGTAGAAAAAGCTTTCCGGAAACACCGGAAAGCTTTTCACATATCCTTAAGGCTCAATATATACTAATGAGGGATTTTTGCTGGCAACTAATCTAAATGTTCCACCGTCTGCACCAATTTGCTGCACCAGCCAGTCACGGCTTAGGTCTTGCCGGGTGCAGATACTGATCTCAAACGCTTTTCTGGTTTTTGAAACAAGCAGACTCGGAAAAGTGACATTGTCAATTAACGCAATATTGATCCCTGAATCACCCCCCCCCCAATTGCGCCATGGCCTACCTTAGCTGATAGCTCAGTACTAATCTGCACGTGGTTTTTGCCGGTCTCAGGTTCAACCAACACCTGGAATACATACATTTTGTCGCTCAACTTAACATCCCTCCCCAACACTTGTACTAGTATTAGAAACAGTTATATACAAATCATTGTACCACAC
>JAQSXM010000147.1 GCA_029256645.1 Sporomusa sp.
GATGGCAGTGTTTAGCTATAGGCTGATTAGGCCGCGGTGGCGCAAAGTACTGGCCGACTTGTGGGGCAATAAGCTGCGGACCCTGCTGGTCGTATTGTCGATCACGGTTGGCGTGTTCGCCGTCGGCATGGTCTATAGCGCTTATCTGATGTTTGAACGGGACCTGGACGTAAGCTGGCGGTCGGCGGCGCCGGCCAGCGCCAGTCTGTACGCCGATCCTTTTGACCAGGAGCTGGTTGACAGTGTTCGCAGCCTGCGCGGTGTAAAGGAGGCCGAAGGCCGGCGCAATGTCGACCTGCGGGTGCGGACCGCCGGCGGAAATTGGGGACAGATGTTTCTGACCGCCATTCCTGACTATAGCAAGCAAAAGGTTAATATTATTAAAAGCCAGACAGGAGCCTGGCCGCCGGGCGACGGTGATGTTTTGCTGGAACGCTCTTCGCTGGCCGAACTAGGCGTAGCCACAGGCGGCAGCATTCAGGTGGAAACTGCGACCGGGCGCAAGCGTACGCTAAAAGTTACCGGCACAGTGTATGATCCCAGTCAGATTTCCAGTATGTTCAGCGGTCGCTCTTACGGCTATATCAATATGGATACTCTCGAGAAGCTGGACGAAGAACGCCGGCTGGACCAGGTGAATTTTGTTGTTGAGCCCTGGGTGCTTAAAGGCAAGGAAACGGCGCCGATTGAAGCGGTCGGCCGGCGGGCCTGGAGCAAGCTGGAACAGGGCGACACCACGGTGTTCTGGCTGCAGGTAAACAAACCGGGCGAACATCCGCTGCAGAGCATCATTAACGCGCTGCTGATGCTGCTGACCGTGCTGGGAGTGTTGTCGCTATTATTAGGCACGCTTTTGCTGGTAAATACGGTATCGGCTATTTTGACGCAGCAGGTCCGGCAGGTCGGAATCATGAAGGCCATTGGCGCCAGGCGTGACCAAATTCTACGGATGTATCTGGCTATGGTTGGCGTTTACGGCGTGTTGGCGCTGCTGGTTGCCGCTCCGTTGGGTGCGCTGGCAGCCAGTGCGGTAACCGGTTTTATGGCTCAGGTCTTTAACTTTGACTCCGGTGGTTTGGAACTGCCGCCAAAAGTGCTGCTGCTGGAAGCCGCCGCCGCGGTGGGGGTGCCGGTTTTGGCCGCCATTTGGCCGGTGTGGCGGGGGACGGGAATCACGGTCCGGGAGGCAATCAGCGATTACGGTATTGGCAGTGCGGACAGCAAAGGCCGCCTGGACCGCTGGGTCGACCAACTGCTGGAAAAAGTAAAGCGCCTGTCCCGGCCCAGCCTGCTGTCGCTGCGGAATACCTTTCGCAGAAAATGGCGTCTGGCTCTCACCTTGCTGACACTGACCGTGGCGGGAACAGTGTTCATGGCGGTGTTCAGCGTTCGCTCGTCACTCTACTCTACCCTCGATGACGCGCTTGACTATTTCCAATACGACATCTCGGTGGGATTTACCGAAAACTACCGGGCGGCCCGGATCGAGCATGAGGTTCTTAGCGTTCCCGGTGTTAAAGCGGCGGAATCCTGGGGGTTCACTTCCGGGCGGATACTGCGGAGCGAACGCAAAGAAGCGGAAGATGACGCCAGTAAAAATGTGTTCATTCTGGCGCCGCCGGTCGGAACAAAGATGATTCAGCCCCAAATTATCGCGGGGCGCTGGCTGGTGCCTGAGGATGAGAGCGCCCTTGTCGTTAATACGGAGACGTTAAAGGATAGCCCCCAGCTTACAGTCGGCAGTTCTGCGATCATCAAGGTAGGCACCCGCAAACTCAGATTTACTGTAGTCGGTATTGCCAAAAGTACGCTGACCGGACCGATGGTATATGCGCCTTATCCCTGGTTTACCGGCGCCATCCAGGAAGCCGGCGGGGCAAGGTCGGTTCAGATCGCGGCCCGGTCGGCCAATCCTCAGGAACAAACCGAGTTGGGCAGAAAGCTGGAAGAGCACCTTAAGAAAAACAATTTGCGGGTGCAAAATGTCGATATTACCTGGGAACAGAAGCAGCGTATCCGTTCTCAGTTTGACATACTGACGGTATTTTTGCTGATTATGGCCATCCTGCTGGCGATCGTGGGCGCTTTAGGCCTGATGGGCACCATGGGCATTAATGTCCTGGAGCGGACCAGGGAGATTGGCATTATGCGGGCTATTGGCGCATCCAGCGGCGCGATTGGCAGGATTTTTATCGTGGAAGCGTTGTGCATCGGCGTCTTAAGCTGGCTGTTAGGCGTACTGTTAGCCCTGCCGGCAGCTGCTTTGCTCAGTTATCAGGTAGGTGTCATGTTTCTGCAAAGTCCGCTGACTTTTTCGTTCAGCTTTCTGGGAGTAGGAATCTGGCTGGTGCTTTCGGCTTTGCTGTCGGTGGCGGCCAGCCTGATTCCGGCCCGCAACGCGGCCAGACTTAGCGTGCGGGAGGTATTGGGCTATGAATAACGGGAACGGAGTAGATATAATGGCGATAAAACGGTTGAAAACAGGCCTGAGCTGGCTTAAGCGACACTGGCTATTGACCTTGATTATTCTGATCATCCTATCTGCCGGCGGCTGGTGGCTTGCATCCGGAGGGAAGGGAAATAAGGCAGAGATTCCGCCGGTAAAAGCCGATAACCGGGTGCTGGCCGAGGGCATTGTTTTTCCTGTCCGCTACGCGCAAATGGTTATGCCTGTTGAAGGCACTATTGGTGAGGTACTGGTGCGGGAAGGCGATATGGTAGAAGCCGGACAGCCAATCATCCGGCTGGTCCGGCAGGATTATCAGGCGCGGGTTGGCAGCACCCGCGCCGATATCAGCCGCGCTGCCGCCGCGGTGGAACAGGCCCGGGTCAACCTGGCCGACGCCGAGCGGGAACTTGCGCGGCAGCAACGCCTGGTCGCGGCCGGGGCGACATCCCGGCAGCAGGTTGATCAGGCTAACACGGCGGCGGACAGAAACCGGGCGGCCCTGGCTCAGGCCCAGGCCGAGCTGCAAACGCAGCAAGCCCGGCTTGCCGAGGCTGAGGGGCTGCTGGATAAAACGGAAATAAAGGCCGCCATAAGCGGCAAAGTAGCTTTTCTGGATATCAGAGTCGGGGAGCATGCCGCTGCCGGTACCGTACTGGTACGGGTCGCCGACGAAAGCGCCTGGGAAATCCGCAGTGATGACCTGACTGAGTTAACCGTCGCCAGAGTAAAAATAAGTGATCAGGTTGCGTTGACGTTTGACGGCATTCCTGGCCTGGAAATTCCGGGCAGGGTTAAAAGCATCAGACCCTACGGCGAAAAAAAACGCGGCGATATTACCTATACCGTTACCATTGCGCCAGAAAACTGGGATGAACGGATACGCTGGAATATGACGGCGCAGCTTGCCATTACGCCCTCCGGTGTATCTGGCGCTAACCTGCGCTAAGACTCCCGGTTTCTCCGGGAGAGTCCTAGAATATCATAAAGCTGTTCTAAGCAATAAATATTGTAGTCAGCAGCAGGAACCGTGGTCTTATTTTCATCAAAAAAGCATGCTGCCATACCCGCGTTTTTCCCGGCCAGAATATCGATATCGCGGTCGCCTATCATGATACACTCGGCAGGAGAAAAGTTATGCTTTTTAGCTAAGCTTAGCAGCGCTGTCGGATCCGGCTTCTTTGGAAAATCATCTTCAATGGAGATGCAATCTGCAAAGCATTCTCTTAGTCCCGATTTTTCAAGATGCCTCATAGCGGTTGTATCGCGGTGGGTGTATAAATAGTTCTTCTTTCCACTTTCCCGGATCGCTTCACATATTTCAATTGCATAGGGAAAAGGGGGTATGCACTTTTCCTCTATTTGATTACGATAGGTCAAATATTTTTTTTCAAAATCAGCATTTAATCCATACTGCTCGTTGAGCCGTTTTTGCGTGTTCCCGATAGACACCCTCAATTGCTCTCCCAACTCTTTGATGCCGATTTTTATATTCTCTTCGGTAACGGCCCGATAAAATGCCTCTGTGATTCCCGGATACGTATCATAAAGAGTTCCGTCGAAATCCCAAACCACATGTTTATACATATATTTCACCTCGTAGTATTCTTGTCTTTGTAATTTCTAACCTGTCACCGT
This sequence comes from Sporomusa sp., assembly GCA_029256645.1. The sequence goes on from JAQSXM010000147.1 coordinate 4,085, forward strand.
AAGGCTTTTTTGAGGAGTCTTAAATACTTTTTTGTATTCCAATAGGAAGAAGGATACTCCGAGGCCAATAGCTGCCATCCACAGCAGTACAGCCGAAACACCTTTTACCGGCGTACCGTGGACCGCACTGATGCTGACCTCTCGGGCCTGCCTGAATGCCGGTTTTTCTGCTGATCCGGAAAGAGCATATTCCAAATAGCGCAGATCTGACTGGGGATCCCTGCCTACAATATAGTCTTTCTTAGGAGAGGAAATAAGGGAAAATTCCTGTCCTTTGGCTAAATAGATTCGTACTTTGTAGTTCACAATATCGTAGCTTTGTGTGTTGACAGTTTTATACTTTAATGAAACCTGTCCTGAAACTCCGGTATCAGGTTCATATGCAGTCCCTTTATAAAAATCGCGGCAGGTAAATGTCAGCTCGATGGCATACTTTTCCTCCGGAGAAGCGGTTTTATAGATCAGATAGGATGAAGAGCCAATCTTGCCGGGTTTGCCATCGGCAGCAGTAACATTACCTAGCTTCAGCTTCATAGCTGTCTGAGTCATATTGGCTTGGCTGATGAAAACATAGATTTCACCGGCCTTGTTCGAAACACCCTCTACAGTTACTGTTAAAGTGGCATCGTTTTTTCCCGCGGGAGTAAATGTTTCCGTATAGTTCAGAATCTGGCCGGCTTTTACGGAAGCATTCGCCGCCGGCGCGCCAATAGCTGAAGTACATGTAAAGCTCAGAATGACGATTAAACATGTCAACCCTTTGATTAATTTTTTCATGCTATCTCCCTCCTTTAGCATATACCTAAAAATTTAAACCACGTTAACGACGCGATGACCAAAAGAATCCATTTAACCAGCAGTACAAGTATGCCATAGACAAACTGGTTCAGGACGCTAAAGTAACCGGTGCTATAAAATATCAGATTAGGCTTGCTGTGAGGCGGCAGTGTGATTACATCAGAGATTGTAAAGCTTGCCGGAAGTGCCAGCGCCACAGGGTTTACACCGGCAGTCTTTGCTATTCCGATAATCGTTGGAATCAAAATAATCGTACGCACTGTTTTACTGGTGAAAACCAGGTGGGAGAACATGGCGATAAAGGTTACGATTACATATAATTTAAAGAATCCAAGTGAAGCTAAATTCAGGGAACCGAATATGGAGTTTAGTAAGAAGGAGGCCCCGCCGGAAGCATCCAGCGCCAGTCCGACGGAATATGCGCCAACGCTGAACAGAATCAGATCCCATGGCACTTTTGCGTCCTTCCAGTTTGCGATACCAATATACGGCATGAAGAATAAAATACCGGAAATTAGAGTTACCAGCACTAAGCTGATTTGCATTCCGAAAAGGGCGTAGTGGTAGCCATCGGTTGCCCACAAAAATACGGTAAGCGCAAAGATAATCAACGCTTTTATCTCATTTTTGCTAAGCTTACCCAGCTGATTGTACTGATCTTTAAATTCTTTCTTTGCGTCTGAGGGCTGCTGGCCATCCTCAAGCGGAGGAGCTTTAACCTCGCTTTTAAATAAAAAGTTACCGATTACTAAAGAGGCGAGAACCGTTAGCGTGGCAACGGGGAAGGAAGCGGCAAACCAGTCCATCCAGGTAACATTTGCCCCGGTTAAGTCCTTGATCAGCCCTACCGCCATGATTTGCGGTGATGTTGCGGTCAGGATACCGGTTGTGGATATATTATTGAACTGCAGCTGCTGGATAACCAATTGTCTGCCAAAATTACTTTCTCCCGGTATCGCTTTGTACACTTTGAGAATAAGCAGTGAGATCGGCAGCATCAGGGTGGCTCTGGCTGTAGTGGAAGGTACTAAAAAAGCTAGTATCAGATTAGTTATAGCCAAAGTGGCCAAAGCACTTTTGGCTGTATGACCAAATTTGGATATGATCCAGAGGGCAAGCCTTGTGGCAAAACCGCTCTTTTCCATTCCCGTTGTAATGAAGAAGGCCATTAGCATAACCCACATGACATCCAAGCCGAATACGCCAAGAGCTTCTCGCTCGCTCCAGGCTCCTGTTGCAACTAAAAGGACAATGGCAATGAGAGAAGTCAGGTAGGTGGGCAAAGACTGGGTTACCCACAGGATAAAAATTGAAAAGAATACGGCTATGGCCGCTTTGCCTTGCAGAAGCAATCCATCTGGGGTAGGCATCGTCAGCAGGAACACAAAGACGATAAGGGCTGCCGGCAGACCGGCTACCTGCATCCACTTATCAACAAGACTTTTTTCCTTAGTACTGGTCGCTGGACTTGTACTCATATTCTCACCTCTGTACTTTTTATTTTCAATAACAGTATATTAAAGAGATATAGCTATAAACAAATCATTTAAGTTGTTACATTTATAACCATACGTTATACTTTAGACAGCCAATCAAATGGGAAAGTTATCCATAAATTGGAGGTTGTTATGGATATTGTAAAGTTGACTACATTTTTATCGCTGGCGAAGACAGAAAATGTTTCCAAAACCGCGGACGAAATGTATTGTTCACAGGCGGCAATATCTAAACAAATATCGGTACTGGAAAATTATTATGGCGTGCGTCTTTTTGACAGGGTTGGCAGGAACATAAAGATCAACAGAAACGGAATTATATTATTAAAATATAGCGAAAGAATAATTCAGCTTAACCATGACTGCATACAAGAGCTGTCTAAAATAAACAACGCCGGCAGCAGCAAGGTTAGGGTGGGGGCTACCAGCTTTATTGCTAACTATGTTCTTCCTATTTTGGTAAGTACGTTTCATGGAAACAGCTATGTCACCAATATTGATCTGATTATTGATTATTTTACCGTTGTTCTGGAAAAGGTAAGGCATTTCGAATTGGACTTCGGATTTATTTCACAGCACAAAATTCATTGCGAATTTGACGGGTTAAAGCTTTTACCGTTTGAAACAGATGAGTTGGTTTTAATTCTCTCGAAGGATAATTTTTTGGCTCAAAAAGATACTATAACTATTGAAGATTTGGAGAGTCAAACTTTCCTTATTTCTTCCAAGCCATACTCCGCTACCAGAGAATTTTTCGAAGACGCACTGAAAAAAGCCGGAGCGCCAACTCCCCTCTGTCAGAAGTTTGGCAATACAGAATCGGTTAAGCAAGGGGTAGCCAAGAACTATGGAGTTGCAGCATTATCTTATAAAAGCGTTGTCAACATAGAATCCCAGCTTCCTGTTCAAATAGCGCATATTAAAGGGTTAACCCTAAAGCGATACCTTTACTGCGTCAAACGGCGCGATGAAGAGTTGTCCCAAAGCTCGATTGACTTTCTTTCAGAATTTATCGCGGAACCCGCGAATCACAATTTGTGGAAGAGTGAATACAAGGCTGTGGACCAGGGTACATTTTAATAAAGTAAACAAAAATAAACTGGGGGGCGTTCCTTTTCAAAAAATAAACTGGGGACGTTCCTTTTCTGTCAACTGAATTCGCGCCGCTTGTGCGAAACATTGACGAAAAATGAAACGTCCCTAGTTGGCTCCTCAGCCAGGGCGGTCTACGGTAATAACACCGCGTCAGCGGGGCGTTCTTCTTCGGGAGCACAGCCGCTCCTTGCCA
>JAQSXM010000148.1 GCA_029256645.1 Sporomusa sp.
GGGAGACGGCACTCTTGCAGGATTTTGGACGAACCGTCTTTGGCACAATGCTCCATAGCGATAATAACCTTTTTAGCCCCTGTGACCAGATCCATGGCTCCCCCCATACCAGGAACCATTTTACCGGGAACCATCCAGTTGGCTAAATTGCCGGACTGGTCTACCTCGAGTCCTCCTAATACGGTTACATCAACATGGCCGCCACGGATGAGCATGAACGACGTAGCGCTGTCAAACATGGCGGCACCGGGAATAATACCGCAGGGCTGGCCGCCGGCATTGACCAGATTCGGGTCTGCTGCTCCGGTTAAGGAACCTAACCCAACGAACCCATTCTCGGACTGCAGGGTTACATCAACGCCGGCCGGCAGGTAGTTGACCACCATTGTTGGCAAACCAATTCCAAGATTTACAACATTGCCATTTTCCAGTTCTAAGGCAACCCGCCTTGCAATGATCTCTTTCGCATTCATACTAGCAACCTCCTAAATAAACAATCTTGTCCACAACTACGCCAGGGGTCATTACCTCATCAGGAGCTATTTCCCCTACTTCAACCAGCTCATCTACCTCTGCAATGACTAAGTCGGCAGCCATGGCCATTAATGGATTAAAATTGCGGGCCGATTGATCATAGACCAGATTGCCTGCTTTATCTGCTTTTTTCGCTCTAATCAAAGCAATGTCAGCCCGTAGTGGGGTTTCCAGAAGATAGTCCACGCCTGCAACGGACAACTTTTGTTTTCCTGCTTCGACAATAGTGCCTACACCGGTTGGGGTTAGCACACCACCCAGGCCGGCACCACCGCAGCGCACTCTTTCTGCCAGCGTGCCTTGCGGCACCAACTCAACGTTCAGTTCCTGAGCAATCATCTGTTTGCCGGTTTCAGGATTGGTGCCGATGTGAGACGCAATTACCGTTTTAACCTGGCGGCTGACGACAAGACGGCCGACACCCTTGTCAGGAAAGCCGGTATCATTGGCAATCAGGGTAAGGTTTTGCGCTTTTTGGTCAATGATTGCCTGTATTAGGGTGTCCGGGGTGCCAACAGCTAAAAAACCGCCTACCATGATCGTCATGCCGTCTTTTAAATAGTCGGTAACTTGCTCGATACTTACTTGTTTGTTTGTCATAGTTAACCTCCTGCTACTCTGATTATTGATGTAATGCAATCAACTGGATGCTTGTGTAATCCGACACTAAACGACAAGAATTTCAAGCTGCCCTATACTAACGCAAAATCCATGCCATAAATAAAAAAAGCCCTGTCGAAAAAATCGAAAGGGCTTGTGAATACTTACAAATACTAGATTGAAGATTTCTTTATCCAGACAACTCTAAAAATAATGATCGCATTTATTCGACCCAAGGTGCGCAGTTTCTTGCGCAGTGAGCACTTTTTTTCGCACTCACTCAATCTCATATTCCTGTATCTTATATAAAATAGAACGCCGGCTTACCCCTAACTCTTTGGCTGTTTTTACCTTATTGCCCTGATTACGCTGCAGTGCTTCCCTGATGAGCATACACTCCACTTTCTTAATCATCTCTTTCAGGGTTTTCCCCTCAGGTTTCTCAAACCCAAACGAGCTTATCAGGTCACTTTCATTGCTATATCTGAGATTGTCGGGGAGATCTTCCGGAAAAATCCGGCTGCCGGTACTCATAATAACAGCACGTTCTATGATATTAGCCAGCTCGCGCACATTGCCCGGCCAGTTGTAGTTTTCCAACAGTCTTAGGACATCAGGGTCAAAACCCAGGATAGCCTTCTCATTCTCGGCGGTGAATTTCTGCAAAAAATAACCGGCTAATAACTCAATATCTTCCCAGCGCTCCCGCAGCGGCGGCGCCGCCAGGGACACAACATTTAACCGGTAATACAAATCCTGGCGGAAGGTTCCCTGTTTGACCATTTCCTGTAAGTTGCGATTTGTTGCTGCCAGCACCCTGATATCGGTTTTAATTGTTGTATTGCCGCCTACCCGCTCAAATTCCCGTTCTTGCAGTACCCTTAGGAGCTTGACCTGCAGATTTGGAGAAATTTCACCGATTTCATCCAGGAATAATGTTCCATGATCGGCTTGCTCGAACCGGCCGGAGCGGCGCATAATGGCACCGGTAAATGCCCCCTTCTCATGGCCAAACAGTTCACTGTCCAGCAAACCCTCCGGCAGTGCTCCGCAGTTGATTTTTATGAAGGGACCGCTGTTCCGCTTACTATTATAATGGATGGTATTGGCAATCAGTTCTTTGCCTGTACCGCTTTCGCCGGTGATCAGCACACTGGCATTACTCTGGGCGATTTTATTTATATTCCGGCACAACTCCTGCATTTTGGGGCTGTTGGTTATAATTTTGTCTAACCGGTAGCTGTCGATCAAGTGCTGATTTAACACATAAATCTTCTCAGTCATTTTTTGCAATTGAATCGCGCGGTTGGTCAATAACTTAACCTCTTCAATATCAAAGGGTTTAATAACATAGTCAAAGGCACCTAACTTGATGGCTTCGACTGCTGTTTCTACTGCGGCATAGGCCGTCATCAAAATAACAGTGACATTCTGGCTCAATTGCCGCATCTCCTTAAAGGCTGTGATCCCGTCAATGTTCGGCATCCGGATATCCATAATAACCAGATCTGGCTGAAATGTCTTGAATTTGCTTAACGCCTCGTCGCCGCTCTCAGCGCACACTACTTGGTAGCCCTCGCGTTTTAGAACCGCTGACAATAACTTGCGTACACTGTCCTCATCATCAACAACCATAACTGTATAGTTGTTATTCATCAGTCTCGCCTCCCTGATGTGTAACCGGAAGTTGCAGGGTAACTGCAGTGCCGCTTCCTGGTTCGCTGTGAATATCGATCCGGCCATAATGAGCATTAATGATCCGCTGAACCACCGCCAGTCCCAAGCCGGTGCCGGTGGCTTTAGTAGTAAAAAAAGGATCAAAAACTTTGCTCAAATCCGCCGGGTTAATACCGGTACCGGTATCTGTTATTTTTACATGGATAAAATCGCCATGCCCCTGCCAGGTCTTAATCTCGAGGGTTCCCAGGTCGGGAATAGCCTGGATAGCATTAATTAATAGATTAAGCAAAACCTGTTTAAGCTGCTCGGCATCACCTTCGATTTGTGGGATTGTTTTTTCAAGCTGCAGCCTAAACTCTAATTTGTGTTTGGTACCGGTGTTTTTTACCAATACCAGCGTTTCCTCAATCAAACTATTGATATCTACTAGCGTATAATTGGTTTTACAGGGGCGGGAAAAATATAAGAGTGTCTCAATAACCCGGTTTACCCGGTCTACTTCTTTAATGATTACAGGCATGTATTCTTTTCGTTCTTCTTCATTGTCGGTGCCTTGTAAATATTGGACAAAGCCTTTTATGGCTGTGAGCGGGTTGCGAATTTCGTGGGCAACACCGGCCATTAATTCCCCCAGGGATGCTAAGCGCTCGGCTCGCAGCATCTGAGCCTGCAGGCGGTGCTGTTCGGTCAGATCTTTGAATACGACAACTGCGCCAATGATCTTATCAGTACTGTCTTTCAAGCGGCTGGTACTGATACTGATGTAAATATCTCTATTCTTAACCGGGTAATCCATCTCAATTCCGATATAGTTTGTTCCTGTCGCCAGGGTATCTAACAGCAAACTGTTAAAATGCCTGCCTTCACAAAAGATTTCTTTATAAGGCTTATCAACAATCTCGGCACAAATAAAGCCTGTTAAGGCTTCAGCAGACTTATTGGCACTGGTTATGGTGCCGTTAATATCAACCGTGATAACGCCGTCGGCAATACTGTGCATGATATTCTCATTTAACGTCTGGGCATTAAGCAGGGAGCGCGCCATATGGTTGATGGCATCACTAATCTGTCCCATTTCCCCCTCCATCGGGCTGATCTTATGACGCAAATCAAATCGCAGCTGTACCAAATTATTTTTAATGGTCTCCACATTATGGATAAAGCCTCTGGTCATCCAGAAGATTAACAGTAAACTGACAATAATCCCGATGCTCACAGACAGGTAGATATTGTTGTCCATCGACGCCATTTGGGCGTGGATGTCATCTGTTAGTTCGTTTGCCCAGATATAACCAATCACCTCGCCATGCCGTACAACCGGAATCATGGCATTCATAATATCGCCTCTTACCATTGGCGCGAATTCAACCAGGCGTTCGTTTGTACTCATAACCTTACGGCCTGGATGAGCAGGATCGATGGTAATGCCAACCTTATCTGCGTAATTACTACTAGGGCCATAAGTAATAATTGCATCAAGCTCCTTACTATAGTAGCCGGCCCCAACCCCGGGATAAGCACCGGTCAAGGTGTCTGTGTAATTTTTCAAAGAATCATTTAGTGCTGTTAGCTGTGTCGCACGATCGGCATTCTGCATATTTTTTGCCGCCAGTATAGCATGATAGCCTTCGCCAAGGTAGTTGTCCAATAATGAGGCAATACCAAATAATTTCGTCTGCTTCTCGACCAATAGTGCTTCTTGTGTTTCCAGCTTGATTATATACCCGGTCAGGAGTAGCGGTATACTTACGATGATCAAGGTAAATAGAATCATCTTATTGCGTAATGTTTGGGGTACTAAACGTTTCATAGGCCGTCTCCTCTAGTTAATTAATATTATTACGGAAACAGGGCAGCCGGTGGCAGGACAGAAATATGATGAAAAGGACTCCCAGGTTGAGAGTCCCCAAGCTACGCGAAATTTTTCGGTTAATGTAGATGAAGGAGCCCCAGGCTGCTGCGATGGAGATGCATTTTATTGAACAATGAGTGATAGTTAGTCTGCCTTTGACTGTCTGATTATAATACTAGCTTATCTGCTTTGAACTGTAAATAAGCGACCACCCATGACCTGTACTAGAGGAAGAGGCCCTGGTGATGGCGAATGAAAAACATGACACAAAACATAAAGGCGGGAAGATACATTGGAAGTACAACGTGTTACCACTCAATGCCAATTAGATGAAGCTTTGCGGATAAGAGTAGCAGTATTTGTTACAGAGCAAGGGGTCCCCCAGGAAGCTGAGATCGATGAGCATGAGGCTTCGGCAGAGCATATTCTTATATATAACGAAGATAAACTTCCTGTTGGTACCGGACGATTCCGAATTATTGATGACATTGCAAAATTAGAAAGAATTTGTGTTCTGGCTGCATATCGCCAATATGGATTAGGAAGACAGATTGTCGGGAAACTGGAGGAAATTGCAAAAGAGCAAGGCTTAACTAAAGTAAAACTGCATGGACAAACTCATGCAGAACATTTCTATAATAAGTTGGGCTATAAAAAAATGTCAGATGTGTTTATTGAAGAGGGCATTCCCCATATTCTGATGACAAAGGATCTTATTTAATATGACAAGATATTCAGTCCCGTTTTCTCCTCTAACAGAGCGTATTGCTCAGGAAGCACCACAACTGTCGGTGGCATTAGCCGAATTGAGGGCTGTGATGGGCACCGAAGATTTTGAGAGGTACATTGACTCACTTGTTTCGCTGCGAAAAGTTGGGGATCAGTTGCTCCTGATTACAAGAAGGGAAATGTATAGATCGATACTACTTAGCCGTTTTTTACCGGCTATAAAACAGTGTTTTGCAGTGCGGGTTGTTAGAATTGTAAGCCAATAAGGTTGATTGGGTAGCTAATATTTTCAATTAAGAAAGATCGGAGATTTCATATGAGTAGTATGAATCGAGGTAGTACGGACAAGCATAGTATTGAAGCACGATATGGCATGCTTGCCCGCAAAACTTCCAACGGGGTTCTTATCATTGATGCTAACGATTGTTTGGTCACTGTAAATCCAAGTGGATTAAGGATGTTTTGCTATTACGCGGCCAATATGATAGGCAAAAGCATCTTTGAATTTATTGCAACTCACGACAGTTCTTTAGCAAGACACTATATCAAAGAAGCCCGGCAGGGAAAAACGGTAGAAGGGAATATAACGTGTCTGCGTGAAGATGGCACCAGCTTTTCCGTAGAATTAAGTATAGAGTCATTTGCCGATGAGCACTTACAGATTATCGCCTCAGATGTTTCGATGCGAAGGCAGGCAGAAGAGGCCCTGAAAAAAAGCGAGGCGCGTTATCGGGCAGTCATCGAGGATCAGGTGGATTTGATCAGGCGGTTTCTTCCGAATGGCCGTTTAACTTTTGTCAATAGCTCGTTTTGCCGGTATTTTGGCAAAACGATGGACCAACTTATTGGGCAGAATGTCATCTCGCTTATTGCCGCGGAAGAATGGGAAAAATTCAAAGAACAGATATTTTCCCTGACTGTTGACAATCCTGTTGCGATGGTAGAGCGCAAGTTTGTTAGCCCGGATGGGCAGGTTCGTTGGCAGCAATGGGTAAACCGGGCTATCTTCGATGATTGCGGCAGTATTGTTGAATTTCAATCTGTTGGCAGGGATATTACTGCGCAGAAGCATGTGGAACAGCAGTTAAAGGAGAGTGAAGCACGGTACCGGGCAGTAGTAGAAGATCAGGTGGATTTGATTCGGCGGTTTTTGCCTGATGGTCGCTTGACATTTGTCAACAGTGCGTTTTGCCGTTATTTCGGTAAGTCGATGGAAGAGCTTATCGGGGAGAATGTTATGTCACTCATATCTCCGGATGACCGGGATAGGTTTAAAGAGCAGATATTTTCGTTAACTGTCGATAGCCCGGTCGCTATGACTGAGCGAAAGCTAATTGGCAGGGATTCACAAGTCCGGTGGCAGCAGTGGGTAAACCGGGCAATTTTTGATGACTGTGACAGGCTGCTCGAATTTCAGTCTGTGGGCCGGGATATTACAACGCAAAAGCAAGTAGAACAACAGCTGATGGAAAGTGAGGCCCGCTACCGGGTAGTTGTTGAGGATCAAGTAGATCTAATACGCCGGATTTTGCCTGATGGCAGGCTAACCTTTGTTAATAGCGCCTTTTGCCGTTATTTCGGGAAAAGCATGAACGAAATCATTGGTGAGAATTTTATCCACTTTGTACCACCAGCCCACCGGGAGTCTATTCTGCGTATGTTTAACCTGCTTAGTCCGGAAAACCCTGTGGCGTTTTCAGAATATCAATTTGGTACAGCTGACGGCAATCGCTGGGTTCAATGGAATAACCGGGCGATCTTTAATGCCGTGGGGGACATTGTTGAGTATCAGTCGGTAGGGCGGGATATCACCGCCCAAAAAGAAGCCGAGATTAGGATTGCTGAAGCCAGGGCAGCTATCGAACGGGCTGCGAGAGTGACAACGCTGGCTATTATCGGCGGCGGCATCGCCCATGAAATAAATCAGCCATTAAACGCCATCCGGCTTTTGGCAGAAACAATTCTTTTACGCCATCAGTCGAAAGGTAAATTGCCGGTAGGCGAGGTTATAAAAAGCGTATTGAATATTTCACAGCAAGTAGATAGAATTGATAATATAGTGAATCATTTACGTTCATTTCTGCGAAATAGTCAAAATTATGATTATATACCTTGCAATTTAAACGATATTATTGAAAAGGCATTATCTTTAGTAAGTAATCAACTGTTTTCACGGCAAATTGAGGTTAAAAAACAGCTGGCTTCCAATCTGCCTTATGTATATGGTTCGACGATTCGCCTGGAAGAGGTATTACTCAACCTATTAATGAA
>JAQSXM010000149.1 GCA_029256645.1 Sporomusa sp.
TGGCTATCGTCAGTGGGATGTCGATGGCAGTTATGGCAGTGTCGATGCGCCTGCAGAAGGAGGGATCCCCTTTCGGGTCTGTTTTGTTGGGCAATGTGCTGACTTTTTTATGCGGCTTACCGTTTATGTTTGAGGGTTCACCCGGGGTTGGCGGCTGGACGGCTATTGTAGCGCTTGGGTGTATCCAGATTGGTTTATCCTATGTCCTGTATTCTATAGCTATAAAATATGTAACCGCCCTCGAAGCCTCGATCATTACTATGATCGAACCAATCCTCAATCCGCTGTGGGTATTTTTGCTCCTGGGTGAAGGGCCTGGTCTTTGGTCACTAATCGGCGGCAGTGTTATCTTGCTGGCTATCGCTGCCCGCTACATTATACCTGCTATTAAGTCACAGGCAGCCACCAGTGGCTAACCTGGGGTTATGTACCAAGGTGATTAGTGATTAGCTTGGCACTTTTTCTGTAAATATAGCTAAGTAGATGTTAATGTTGTACAATAACTGCTCCTGAAAAAGACACTTGACTTGTACTTGCGAACACATTATAATGATAACAAGTTTATATCATACATGATGATCAGGAAGCCTAATGGAAGGTGTTCAGAGAGACGGCGGTTGGTGCGAGCCGTTACACCGAACAGAATGGTTCCGCCTGGGAGTGACTGGTGAGGAATCAGAACGGGATCCGCCCATTACAGCGGCTAAAGTTGGCCGGAAGGCAACATGGGTGGCAACGCGGGAAAGTTCTCGTCCCTATTGGGATTGGGACTTTTTTTATTTTGCCGAACATGTATTTTTGACCGCAGGCGAGTATATAATTGTAGAATTAAAAATGGAGGTAAGATTATGAAAGTATTAGTTTCTGAACAGATTGCACAAAAAGGGCTTGAAAAACTCACTGAAGAAGGAGCCGTAGTTGATATAAAGACTAGTTTGACACGACAAGAGCTGCTGGAGGTTATTTGGGATTATGAGGCTCTTATTGTACGCAGTAATACCAAAGTCAATGAAGAGTTATATCAAAAAGCCACTCGTCTAAAAGTGGTGGGACGTGCCGGTAATGGTGTGGATAACATTGACATGGAGGGAGCCACTAAACGCGGTATTATTGTTGTTAATACACCAGAATCCAACGTCGTTTCGGCAGCAGAACTTACCCTGGGACTGCTGTTTGCAACCTGCCGTAATATACCTCAGCTCCATGACCGGCTTAAGGAACGGGTTTGGGATCGCTCTGGTCTTAAAGGTATGGAGCTTCAGGGTAAAACAGCAGGTATCGTAGGACTGGGGCGGATCGGATCTTTAGTGGCAACACGTTTAAAGTCGTTTGGCATGAGTATAATCGCCTATGACCCCTATATCAGTGATAGCCGGTTTAAAAACCTTGGTGTTGAGAAAAAAGAAAAACTGGAAGACCTGATGAGTGAATGCGATATCCTTACCGTACACACCCCGAAAACAGAGGAGACCTATGGCATAATCGGTAAAGAGCAATTTAAATTTGCTAAAAAGGGTCTTACTGTCATTAACTGTGCCCGGGCCGGAATCGTAAACGAGGAAGCGCTTATTGAAGCCCTCAAAGCAAAGATTGTCAAGCGAGCTGGTATCGATGTTTTGGAAGGGGAACCTCATGCCACTTCACCGCTGCTTGAGTTCGATAATGTGGTCGTAACACCTCACGCCGGTGCTGATACGGTAGAGGCTCAGGATAATGTCGGTATAACAGTAGCCCAGGAGGTAGTCTCCGCGCTAAGGGGAGAAATGGTGCCCAATGCTGTCAACCTGCCTACTCTGCATACCCAGGATCTGGATACCATTAAAGCCTATTTAAAATTAGGTGAGACATTAGGCAAGATGTACTACCAATTGGAAAAAGAAGCAGTTGATAAAGTAGAGATCTTGTATCGGGGCGAGGTAGCAACACTTGAGACTTCAGTGATCTCACTCGCTATATTGAAAGGTCTTTTTGAGCCTGTACTTAAGGAACGTGTTAATTATGTTAATGCAAATCTTATTGCAAAAAGCAGAGGCGTCACAGTAACCGAAAGCAAAGAATCTACAGTGGATAATTATCTGACGTTGATTACACTTAAGGTTTGGTCAAAAGGCAAAGTGTTTACTATTAGCGGAACAACATTTGGCAAAGGCGAACAAAGAATTCTTGAAATCAATGGATATGAATTTGATGTCAACCCTATGCCATATATGCTGATTGCGGAAAACATGGATAAACCAGGTGTTGTTGGGCAAATGGGAACCTTATTGGGTGCCGGTAAAGTCAATATTGCTACTATGCAGCTTGGGCGGAAGGCTACTGATCAGCGGGCGATGATGGTTCTGACTGTTGATTCGGAAGTATCCAAAGAGACTTTGAATTTTCTTGGTGGAATAGAAGGAATTCTAAAAGTTCGTTCTGTGAAAATATAAGCTTATATGGTAAATGGAAGGATCCATCGTCTAAGGCGGGACGATGCTTGATGTGAAGACGTACAGGGCTGCCGCCTTAGACGGTACGGCTGGATGTAGAAAAAGCACTCGAAATGAGTGTTTTTTTTACATAATCAGATGTATAAAACTTTTTTATTTGGGTATTATGCTTAGGTTTTCTGTTTGCGGAAAGCAGTTTCTGTTGACAGATACAATGGGTTCGTCAGCCGATTTTTGCGCTTGGTCGTAAATACCTGTTGTAATTGCCGATCAGCAACTAGTATAGTGTTAGATATAGTTTCTGAAGGAGGAAGTTACGTGAGCCAATCTGTGTCACCTCAGTCTATCGAGGAGCTGCAGCACGTGGTCCGGACATCATTTGATACCGGACGTCCGATATATGTCTACCGGAAAGGCAATAATGAGGGCCTAACTATTGATTTGTCGAAGTTAAATAAAATTATTGAGATTGATGCTGCTAACCTTGTTGCAACAGTCAATCCTGGTGTCAAACTGGGGAAGCTTGCCGAACAGTTGGCTGAACAAGGTCTGCGCTTCATCCCTGCCGATACCCCGTTTTACCATGATAAAACAATAGGGCAATTATTTTATGAAGGCTGTTCCAATATATCAAGTTTAAAGTATGGATACACAAAGCATTTTCTTATGGGGTCAGAGATTGTATTACCTACAGGCGAGGTATTAAAAACAGGGGGGAAAACGGTTAAAAATGTGACCGGTTATGATTTTACCCGCTTTTTTAACGCTCCCTACACAGATTATGGCATTACGGCAAAATTTTTGCTGAAGCTGCTGCCTTTGCCAGAGACCCGTAAGGGCCTAGCCGCCACATTTACCGAGTTAGAGCAACTGTTGGCTTTTGTAAAAGATTTGAAAGATAGCCGCGTAGTTCCTGCCTACTTACTATGGAGTGATCTTAGTGTGCAAAGCATATTCACAGCTGATGTGCAAGGACAGCTTATCATGATGGAGTTTGATGGTTTATATGAAGAGGCATCTGAACAATCCCAAAGTGCAATTGCTCTGCTAGAGAAACATAGCGGGACAATCCAGGAGGCTTCTGACGGCTGCGGGCAGACGGCAATAAAGTGGAGCATGCTCTATCAGTCAGGTGATAAGTATGTGCTGACAGATGAATTTAAAATAGCTTTTACCCGTCAGGAGGAATTCATAAAAGCATTTTGCGCAATTTCCAGGAACCGTTGTGTCCAAGCCGGTCTGTTTGGTCAACTGGCAGAAGGCAAGCTGAATATTGCTTTGGCAGCGCCAGAGCCTGAGGCCGGCTTTATCGATGCGGTTACAAAAGCCATTACTGAAGCTGGGGGGATCTCCGCTGGAAAATATGATCGGATTACAGGTAAGCGTGGGAGTGGTGTTCTGGCCGAGCTTGAGCAGCGAGCAAAAGCAGCTTTTGATCCCAAAAAGATATTAAATCGCTGACTTCGCAGGGGGTGAAACAAATGGAGAATAATTATGCTCAGTGGCAAAAACAACTTGTTAAGTGCATTCGCTGTGGGACTTGCCGCTCAATTTGTCCGGTATTTCAAGCCTCAGATAACGAGAACACTACTGCCAGAGGTAAAGTTAAGTTGTTGGAGGCAGTTAGTGAAGGGAAATTAGAGCTTACTCCCGAATTGCAAACCAGAATGTCAAAATGTCTATTATGCAAAGCCTGTGTACCCGGCTGCCCATCAGGCGTGAGAACAGATGAACTGTTTTTAAGTGCAAGGCGTGCTTTAGCTGATAAAAACGGTTTACCTTTGGCTAAGAAGCTGGCTTTTACCGGACTTACCTATCGCAAACTATTCGACATGGGCCTCAAACTGGGCGCGCGCTTTCAGAATGTTGTATTTAAAAATGCCCCTGACGGCAGGGGCAAACTAGCCCGTATTCCTATGCCGAGTGCCGGGCTTAGCCAGCGGCGGGTTATTCCTCCGTTGTCGACAGCGCCGCTGAGGACGCGATTACCCGAGACTAACCGGGTAGCTTCGCCTACCGCAAGGGTCGCGTTTTATACAGGCTGTATGCTCAATTATGTCTACCCGGCGGCGGGAGAGGCAATCGTCAAAATTCTTAAGGCACACGATGTCGAGGTAGTTATTCCTGCCAGGCAAAGCTGTTGCGGGACACCGGCTTTTACCTCAGGTGACTACCAGGTAGGGCGATATCTGGCTGAGGAAAATGTAAAAATACTGGCAGCCGGCAATTATGACATTATCATAACCGGTTGTGCGTCTTGCGGGGCAGCCTTAAAGCATGAATACGGTTTAATTATTGAAGACCCGGAGATTAAAAAATCCTGGGAACTGCTTTCCGGGAAAGTGAAAGATATTACTGAATTTGTTGTTGACAGGGGAATCAAGCAAGACCTGCGGGAAGTACGGGCTAAGATTACTTACCATGATCCTTGCCATCTTGTCAGAGGGATGGGGGTAGCAAAAGAACCGCGACAGCTATTAAAAGCAATTCCGGGAGTGGAATTTGCGGAGATGAAAGACGCTGCCAAGTGCTGCGGAGCAGGCGGGACTTTCAGTATGGTCTATTACGACGTTTCCCGGACCATCAATGACTGGAAGCTGGACAACGCCGAAAAGACAGGGGCCGGCATTCTGGCCACAGGCTGTTCAGCCTGCCGGATGCATATAACTGACGGACTGGGACAGCGACAGAGCAGCATGCGGGTATTGCATACTGCCGAGATCATTGCTAAGGCTTACGGCCTGGAATAGGGGGTGAGAAAGTTGGATCAGCAAATAATCGCCGCATTAAAACGGCTGCTTGGTCATCAATATGTTATGGATCAGCTGGAAGACCGGATTTGTTATTCTTTTGATGCCACTTTCCGGGACTTCCCGCCAGATGTGGTCGTTAAACCCGGCAATGTTGATGATGTGGTTGCCATAATTAAATTAGCCGGGCAGCATAATATTCCGGTAACTGCCAGGGGGGCGGCCACAGGCTTATCAGGGGGTTCAGTCCCTGTAAAGGGCGGAATTAGCCTTGTTTTAACACGACTTAACAAGATTATTGAGATTGACACAGCAAACCGGGTGGCTGTGGTTGAGACCGGGGTTATAACCGAGGATTTTGTAAATGCCGTAAACCAGGCCGGACTTTTTTATCCGCCTGACCCGGCTAGTGCCAAAACCTCAACCATGGGTGGCAATATAGCCGAATGCGCGGGTGGTCCCCGGGGGGTAAAGTATGGTATTACCAGGGACTATGTGTTAGGGCTGGAGGTAGTCTTATCAGATGGCAGCATCGTTGAAGTGGGTAATCGATTCGACAGTGAGATGGCTGGCCCCGACTGGGGGATGCTCCTGGTTGGTTCAGAAGGTACCTTAGGCATTGTGACTAAGGCCTATCTGAGATTAGTCGACAAACCGAGTGCCAAACAAACCCTGCTTGCGATTTTTAACAGCTTAGACGACGCAGCCCGCACTGTTAGTGATATGATTGCCTCAGGGACGATTCCTACTACACTGGAGATTATGGATAATCAGACTATTTGCGCGGTAGAGGACTTTCTCAACGTAGGACTGCCGGTAAGTGCAGAGGCCATCCTGCTGATTGAGGTTGATGGGAGTGCGGCGTCGATAGTCAAACAGGCCGAACATGTTGTCAAAGTGTGTAAAAAATGTGGCGCAACTGAGATTCAGGCAGCCTCGACACCTGAGGATATTGATAAACTGTGGCGTGCCCGCAAGGCTATTTCGCCAGCCTGCGGCAAGATTAATCCAACAAAAATCTCTGAAGACGCCACTGTTCCCCGCAGCCAAATTCCGGCTATGGTTCGCCGGCTGCGTGAGATAGCTCAGAAATATGAGTTAAAGATGGTTATTTTTGGTCATGCCGGTGACGGTAATCTTCACCCGAATATTTTGAGTAATAAACACAACCATGAAGAAATGGAACGAGTAGAGCAAGCGGTGGAGGAACTCTTTAAAGCAGCACTTGACCTTGGCGGCACTCTGTCAGGTGAACACGGTATCGGTTATATGAAAGCACCATTCTTGAAATGGGAGACAGGAGAAACTGGTTTTGCCGTAGGGCAAAAGCTTAAAAAGATCGTTGACCCAGACGGGTTATTAAACCCGGGTAAGTTGTTTAATGCCTAAGCGTGTTTAATTTGATGTATAGGGAGTGAAAGAAAATGCTGAAGACTAAGCCCCGTTTTTGTAAAGGCTGTGGCATATGTGTTGAGTTCTGTCCCAAAAAGGTGCTAAAGCTTGATGATCTTGCTAAGATAGAGGTTGCCCAGGCGGAGGATTGTGTGGCTTGTGGGCAATGTGAATTAAGATGTCCTGACTATGCAATTTTTGTAACTGCTGATAAGTAAATAAGTTAAATAAACGGAGGAATGTATTCATGGCCAAAGCAGTACTTATGCAGGGGAATCATGCTTGTGCAGAAGGCGCGCTTGCCGCCGGAGCCAGGTTTTTCGCCGGCTATCCCATAACACCGTCCACTGAGGTTGCTGAGCTATTGGCGAAACGTTTGCCGCAGGTCGGGGGTACTTTTATTCAAATGGAAGATGAGATTGCCGGGATGGCAGCGACGATCGGTGCGTCTTTAACCGGCGTTAAGTCCTTGACGGCAACAAGCGGTCCCGGTTTTTCCCTTAAACAAGAATTAATCGGCTATGCGTCAATGGCCGAGGTTCCCTGTGTAATCGTGAATGTTCAGCGGGTTGGTCCCAGTACTGGTCAGCCGACATCGCCGGCTCAGGCCGATATTATGCAAGCCCGGTGGGGGTCGCACGGTGACCGGGGCGTTATTGCTCTTAGCCCTGCCAGCGTACCGGAATGTTTTAGCCTAACGGTAGAAGCGTTTAATCTTGCTGAGAAATATCGTACGCCGGTTGTGCTGCTGCTTGATGAAATTATCGGTCATATGCGGGAAAAAATCGAGATTCCTGATCAGGAAAGCCTGAAAATTGTAAATCGTAAAAAGCCAGGGCTGCCGCCTGGTGAGTTTCTTCCGTATAAGCCGGATGCTGACGGTGTACCCCCGATGCCAGCTTACGGGGACGGTTACCGGTTCCATGTTACCGGATTGGTGCACGATTATACCGGCTTCCCCAGTGGGGCAAACAGCACATCTCATGAATTAATTGCCAGACTACATACAAAAATTACCGACCATCTTGATGATATTGTCACATTCGAAGAACAGAGTATCGAGGATGCCGAGATTGCTGTGATTGCTTTC
>JAQSXM010000150.1 GCA_029256645.1 Sporomusa sp.
AGTTTTGTTCTTAAACAGATTATACAGTTGAAAAACCATCGCTGTACTTCTTCTGATTGCCAGTATCTCTTGTTTGGACACATGGTTGCAATTAACACGGGTGTTGCCAATGGTAATCTCACCGGCATCAGGCTGCTCCAAAAAATTCAGGCACCTTAGCAGTGTGGTCTTACCTGAGCCACTGGGACCAAGAATAACAACAACCTCACCCTTTTCGACCTTCAGATCGATGCCTTTTAATACTTCATGTTTGCCAAACGATTTATGCAAGCCCTTAAGCTCGATCATACTACCCCACCCTTGCCATAAACTCCGACCCTGCATTCCAGGAAGGCCACCAGTCGTTCGACCAGAATACACAATAACCAGTAAATAATTGCCGCCGCCACATAGGCCTCCAGGAACTTGTAATTACCGCTGGCCTCATAGAGTGTGGCATTAATAATCTCGACCACTGAAATGAGCGAGGCAATCGCCGACCCCTTAATGAGACCAATGAAATTACTGCCGATTAACGGGATAGCCACAGGCAAGGCTTGGGGGATAATGATTCGCCGCAGCATCTGCCCGGAGGTCATTCCCACCGAGTAGGCGGCCTCATACTGGCCGGCAGCTACTGACTGAAGCGCTGTGCGCATGACCTCGGAGAGATACACGGTGGCATTAATCGACAACCCAACTACAGCAATCAACGTATAGGACAGATCTTTTGATGTTAGGTGCAGCCCCAAGGTTTTTGCAAAAGAATCAATGCTCAAACTGACTGCCAGATAAAGGATGGTTAGTTGGAGAACAAGGGGCACACCCCTCAGAAATATTACAAATACAGTAAATATTTTATCAAAGGGATGTACTTTAAATAACCTGGTTAAAGCAATCCCTGTACCCAGTAATAGTCCAATGATTAGCGGTACGACTGACAGTAACAGCACAACAGGAATATATTTTATGGCTATCCCGATCTCAAAAATTAAAAATGATAAATCAAACTGAAACCCCACGCTCTCACCTGCCCACTACAGCAATTTTGTTATTTACTGCACCTTTTGCACTGGGTATCGTATTGTTGATACCGATTCTTCTCTCCAGCCATTTAAAAAACCGTTCCAGGACAAAACTCAATACAAAGAAAATGATAGCCGCAGCGGTATAGGCCTCCAGCGAGCGATGCGTATTGCTGCTGATGGCCTGAATAATGCCAATCACATCAATTACACCCAGCGTATAGGCCAAAGAGGTATCTTTAAGCAACGACACCACCGTATTACCCAGAGCGGGAATGGCAATCTGGATGGCCTGAGGGGCCACAATACGGTGAAAAGCCTGCCAGCGGGTCATCCCAACCGAGAATGCGGCTTCCATTTGCCCCTTCTCCACCCCGGCAACAGCAGACCTGATAATCTCTGATAAAAAAGCAGCTGAGTTCATAATATAGGTAATCATTACAAATATCAGGGTATCCCAGCGGTTGATATTGGCGCCAAACGCCCCTGCGACCAAGGGTGCGCCTATATACACAATAAACAGCAACACGAGTATCGGAATCCCTCTGATAAAAGAAACATAAGCGGTAGCCAGTTGGGACAATACGGGTATTTTATACAACCTGGCAACCGCTATGCCTGTTCCCAGGATCATGCCAAAGAATAACGCCACACCAACAATTGCGACCGTGATATGCAGCCGGGACAATAATTGCGGAAAACTATCGAGAAATAAACTAAAGAGAAATATATTTTCCATCCTGGTTTAACCCTTCCTTATTTTTTAGGAATATAGTCTCCCCCAAGCCATTGCTGCGACAGTTTCACCAGTGTGCCATCCTCTTTCATGGTTTTTAGAACAGCATCAATATCTTTTTTTAGTTGTGCCCCGGTGGGATCATCCTTGCGATACAGATAATAGGAGTTAGAAAAGCTGATCGGTTCACCTACGGTCTTAATCTTTGCTTTATAGGTAGCACGGTAATCATCAACATTGCGCTGGATATTAACAAAAGCATCGGTCTTGCCTGACTCCAGGTTCTGCAGGGTTATCGTCGTATCTGATGCTGCAAATACTAAATTCAGTTTATTGCCATGTTCCTTGTTCCATTTATCAACAACATATGTTTTATTGGTAGAAGCCTTGCCAACTTCAATTGTTCCGTTAATCTTTGCCAGATCGTCCAGCGTTTTTATATCATTTCTGTCTTCTTTGACCACCAGTTTCAGATCATAGATCGTCACACCCTCATCACCAAACAGAAACTTGTTTTTCCGCTCAGGATTGACTTCAAACTGATGAGCGGCCAGATCTATTTTTCCTGTTTCCAGACTGACCAGGATGGCATTAAAGTCAAATGTTTTAAATTCGAATTCATACTGTGGCAGCTTTTCATTAACTTTTTTGAGAACCTCAATCTCAAAGCCGGTGAGATTGCCCTTTTCATCTAAGAAGCAGTACGGTTTATAAGCGTTGCCGGTACCGATGACGATTTTCTTTTTGGCGGCGGTTGTCGGTGCTGCTGACTGGCAGCCGGCCAATAACAGGGACATCAGCGTAACCATAGCCAGGGCCAGAGCAATAAATTTCGCTTTCATAATAAAATCCCTCCGTTTTTTATTCACTCACTTATCTTGTTGCAGCAGCCGCTTGTGATAAGAATGAGCGGTATACAAAGCAGCCACAGGATTATGGCCAGTCACCCGGTCTTTTACGACCAGGGTGGTAACCAGGGCGTCCGAGTATTTGGTAAATAAAGAATCATGCCCCACACACAGTCCGACAACAACGTTTAAGTCGGTTTTTTGATAGTTTAGGATGCGGGCCTGTAAAATAGGATTACACATTGATTCGTGATTTCCCGGCCTGAGCTTGTGCTCTTCCAGCACACCAATATCGGCTTTATCAACAGACCCTACTTTGCAGATGGCACTATAATAGTCTAAGCCTTTTACCTCCAGGATGTTGGCAAATATTTTGGCTTCTTCAATCAAACCGGCGCAGGTTGCAATACCAATTTTTTTTGCCCCGATCCGGGCGGCAAACTCGATAATTTCTTCTACCCTTGTCTTTTTGCCATAAAATAGCCCTTCTACCTGGGCCGACGCCCTGGCAACGACTGCATCCTGATGATCTCCTTGCAGATATTTTTTGATTTCTTCAATATCGCCGGCAATCGAGTTCCCGTCATTATCTTTCGTGGTTAGGCAAAATCCCGGAAACTGCTGACTCCTGGTTCTACAATTGTACACACTGCAATCGGTGCAGCTCAAATGTTGTGCGTCTTTTTTTGTACTCATGCTAAATTCCTCCACTATTCATTGTCTGTGTGAAAAATAAAAAGAGACCGAAGATGTTCTGCACATCCCCGGCCTTCAGTTTTCTGATCAACCAAGTATTCTCTACACTATAAAATTTAATTATATCATTATTG
This sequence comes from Sporomusa sp., assembly GCA_029256645.1. The sequence continues at coordinate 3,419 of JAQSXM010000150.1, forward strand.
CTGACGCATCCAACTAAAGATTAATGATAATTTATCATGCTTAAAGCAGTGTCAAGCATTACTTGGCAAAATCATTTAAGCAGGTTTGCTTCCCTGGCATAACGTTTGGCCTCATCCAGGTCCTGTTGGGTAAGCATTGAATCCCGCAGTCTGCTAACGCGTTTGCCAATACTGTTATTAAGAAACCGGAAGGCAGCGGACTTCTCCTCCAGTTCATTCTTCATAAACCGGATGCAGCCCTTACATTCACTGTTACTAACAACATGATTCCGGGCATCAATCCCATGCCACCAGGCCAAAAGGCGCATACCTAGCAGCAGAGGTTCCCGTACCAGCCGGAACCACCAGTACCGCTGATAGCACCACCTGGCAAGAAGGTAGGCACAATTCTTGCAGACAATGCGGGATGTCCCGGTTGCTATCATTCATAGCCCTCCCTGCGGCGCTTGTAATAAAAAACCAAGGTTCGTATATCGAACCTTGGCCTTCAGAATATTTCTGATCAGCACATAATCGCTTTAATGGACTTGAACGTGTAAGTACCATATTTGTAAGTTATGATAGCATATTACTCCATAGGTGTCAACGTTTAAATTCCTTCACCGTGGAGTCCGGTAAATTTACCTACCCGGTATTTTTCGGTTCTCTCCACCTGCATAATTTGCCCTGACTGAATTTGGATTGCAACCTTTCCGTACTCCATGCCACTGACAGATTGTAAAATTCGCGTCCTCAAAGCAGCGCCATCTGCTGCCTTCACTGTAGTTTTACCGCTGGTTTTTGGCGGATGCTCACAAATCCGGATTTTCTCCAGTTTTTCAATTTGAATTACCTTTGAATCCTGGACTACTAAAGTAAGCGAGCCAAAACTAATATCTCGTACCGCATGTTCAATAAGCTCAAGACCGGCGTCAGAGAAATGTTTACCTGTACTCATAGGGTCCTGTTTAGTCATTGATATTTCCTCCATTTGGCTCTACTATGCGTGTTTTTTCCTAAATCCATACGCCTCAGACACTTTCCGGCCAATACCCTGAATTTTACCGGTGATGCACCCCCGGCAATGGGCTGGCGTATCATTTATACATATTTTCCCCGGATATAAAAGGTACATTTGCCGGTACTCACCCTCGGTAACATTGGGCATAACCACATTAGCACCACGCTGCAGTGCCAGCACGCGCCCCTGAGGATTGAGTGATTCCATTGCCGTTGTCGCCGGAATATTAATATCAGGCAACAGCAGACGGGTCATGGCCATGACTTTGGTGCTCAGGTCGAACGTACCGCCAGTTTCAGCGGCAAGCGGTGTATCCGGGTTAGGAATAAACGGCCCTACCCCGATCATATCAGCATCCATCTTTTTAAAGAAAAGAATATCGTCAGCCAATGACTCTATTGTTTGGCCTGGAATACCGACCAAACAGCCGGTCCCCAGCTCAAAGCCCAGTTCTTTGATATCCTGCAGACAGCGTACCCGGTTATCCCAGCTCATCCCCGGGTCCAGTTTCTCGTACAGTTCTTTGTCTGTAGTCTCAATGCGGAGCAGATACCGGTCGGCACCGGCCTCCCGGTAGGCTTGGTACACTTCACGGGGCTTTTCACCCACGCTAACCGTTATTGCCAAGCCAAGCTCCTTGATTTTCTTAATGATGGTAACCATCGTAGCAACGTCAAAACATTCGTCTTCGCCAGACTGCAATACTACGGTGCGGTAGCCATATGATTTTGCTTTGCCGGCAAAATCAATAATTGTATCTGTATCCAGCCGGTATCGGTCTACCTTTTTATTATCACGCCGCAGACCACAATACAGGCAGTTTTGTTTACAAATGTTAGAGAATTCAATGAGTCCACGCAGGTGAACCTCATCACCCACATATTCCCGGCGCACCCGGTCGGCAGCAGCAAAAAAATCTGCTTCATATTGATTATCTGTTAACAGCGCAACAATTTCGCACTTTGTAAGTTCATGGGTTATTTCGGCTTTTTTGATTAACGCCTGAATATCGCACACATCAGCCATACTATCAGTGCCTCCCCTATATTCCTCAAAACAGATGTACCCTTTTGAAATTATGATATATGGTTTTTGGACTGACGTCAATAAAAAGAACATAGCCCAAGTAACAAATGTCTATTGACAAATGGTAATAACTATGACAAAATAATATCCAATAATTGAATATAAACTTATCAAGAGTGGTCGAGGGACTGGCCCTATGACACCCGGCAACCGGCGTTTATGCAAGGTGCTAAATCCAGCGGAGCAATCCGGAAGATGAGTTATCAGCGTATATAAGCGGCTCTTCTTGCGGAAGAGCTGTTTTTTCTTTCCATTATTAGAACAGGAGATGATTAACTGTGAAATTTGCTACTAAAGTTGTTCAGGCCGGTCTAGTTACTGACAAAACTACAGGTGCTATCAGCACACCTATCTATCAGACAGCCACCTTCCGCCACCCCGAGCTTGGCCGCAGTACAGGCTTTGACTATTCGCGTACTCAAAATCCGACCCGTAAAGCAGTCGAAGAGGCCGTGGCAGCACTGGAAGAAGGCCATGCCGGCTTTGCCTTTGGCTCAGGCATGGCAGCCATTACATCGCTACTTATGCTTTACCGTCCTGGTGATCATATCATCATAACTGAAGACTGTTACGGCGGTACATACCGCATTCTGGACAAATTATTTAATCAGTTTGGCCTCACTGCCACTTTTGTAGATACCGGCGATCTCGACCAGGTACAACAGGCACTGCAGCCAGCAACCAAAGCCATCCTGCTGGAAACCCCGACAAACCCGCTGATGAAAATCGCCGATATAAAAGCCATTGTTGCGCTCGCCCGGAAAAACAGCGAGAATTCCATTCATGTTATTGTTGATAACACCTTTTTATCCCCCTATCTGCAACGGCCGCTAACCCTTGGTGCTGACATCGTCGTGCACAGTGGTTCCAAATATTTATCAGGCCATAATGATGTTGTCTGTGGTCTTGTCGTAGCCAAAGATGCTGCTCTCTGTGAAAAAATTGGCTTTATCCAAAATGCTGCCGGCGCTATCCTCGGTCCGCAAGACAGCTGGCTGCTGCTGCGCGGCTTAAAAACTCTGGCCATTCGATTACGTCAGCATGAAGAAAATGCTCTGATTGTCGCCAAATGGCTGGCCGCTCACCCCAGCGTTACCAAAGTGTATTATCCCGGGCTGCCAGATCATCCTGGCAAAGAGATACAAGATGCGCAGGCTACAGGTTATGGCGGCATGCTCTCTTTTGTCGTGGACCATCCCCGCCTGCCGGCGCAGATACTGCGTAAAGTAAAAGTCCTCCAATTTGCCGAGAGTTTAGGCGGTGTCGAATCCCTGATTACCTTCCCGGCCATCCAGACCCATGCCGATATCCCGGCAGACATCCGGCAGCGGTTAGGCATCAGCGACTGTCTGCTGCGCTTGTCGGTAGGAATTGAAGATGTTGAGGATATTATTGCCGATCTAGCCCAGGCATTAGACTAAGTGCCAAATTTCAAGAAATAGAGTCAGAGACTAGTCTCTGACTCTATTTCTATCATATATTAGGTGTGAAAATATCTTATCCGCAAGGCACTATCAAGCTCTTTAGCAGGCCCGGCAACTTAGTCATCAGAATTTGGCTACTACCGCCGCCCGATAGTAGCGGAACCCTCTGTCATCAGCGGCAGCAGCCTCTCTATCAGTTAGTTTCTGGTAGGCTACATAGGCTGTCAGGTTTTTACTGAACCCATAATTATAAGCAACGTTCAGGCCCTTTAAATTTCTCACATCAGAAAATGCCTCAGTAACACCTGCCCCAGCCTTGCTTTGCAGGCTATAGGACGTCAGTCTGCTAATAGAGTTTTTACCAACCCTATAATACTTTACAACCACATTATTCTGGCCTTTTTTAACAATCTCCTGATCGCCGATCGTGGCAATAGCTGTCCAGGCCGTCTTATCTGAATCGGATTGCTGGTTATAGACATACTCGCCCCCAAGCGAAAAACCGGCATCAAATTGATATTTAGCATTGCCATACAGGTATTCTGCCAGGGTTGTATGTACAGTCCCCCGGTCTTTGAGGGTGGCGTACCCGGCACCATAATTGAAATTACCCTGTTTTGCAGCAGCCTCCAGCGAGGCGACTTCAATAGTTGTATTCGAATTCTTTTGCTGACGGCCCCAATTGCCGACAAG
>JAQSXM010000151.1 GCA_029256645.1 Sporomusa sp.
CTATAATAGTTGTGTTCACAGATCATATAGGCACCTCACTTTCACTAAATATTGTACACTGATGCGAATTTATTGACAATATGAGAAAGTGAAAAAAGACTTGATTTATAAATAGTGCAAGGTTTATGATAATATCGTTGCATTCTTAACACAATAGGAGATGTTATTTTGGATTCCATTAGCCCTGAAATTATTTTATTTTTACTTATTGCCGGGTTTGTTGCTGCATTTATTGATTCTGTAGTAGGTGGCGGCGGGTTAATCTCTTTGCCTGCACTTATGTTTACCGGTCTTCCTCCTAGTGTGGTGTTAGGTACTAATAAACTGGCTAGTTCACTGTGTTCAATGACAAGTACCCTGTCTTTTTTGCGATCAGGGAAGGTTGATTGCCGGCTGGCAGCCTGGTTGTTTCCGTTGTCTTTTGGCGGTTCGGTCCTGGGGGCATATACAGTTCGACATATACCACCGGAGTTTTTAAAACCGCTGGTTGTTGTGCTATTAATTGTAGTAGCTATTTATACTGTGTTAAAAAAAGACTGGGGTTCAGAGTCAACCTATCAGGGGCTTACCTCTAAAACTAAGCTGATTATGGCATTAGCTGTATTTGGTATTGGTTTTTATGATGGATTTTTTGGTCCCGGGGCGGGTTCATTTTTCATTTTCTCATTTTTGATGTTAGGATTTGATTTCGTTGTCGCCGCAGGCAATGCTAAAGTGATGAATTTCGCCAGTAATATTGCCGCAGCGATTACCTTTATCTATCTTGATTCAGTGAACTTTCACTACGGGTTTATCATGGGGGGGGCAATGATCGCCGGTGCACTTGTCGGCTCGCGTGTTGCTATTAAGAGCGGTACAGCCTATGTACGGCCGTTGTTTATTGGTATGACCAGTCTGTTAATTGGCAAGCAATTATGGGATTTGGTGATGAAATAAAACAATATAGAAAATCGACTACCCCTGCCGGGTAGTCGATTTTCTATATTGCTCAAACGTATGAAGTCCTCTGAATAGAGGCAAGGATTGGCTTACACTTTTTGCTAAAGATTTGGTCGGTTGTGTTTCTTAGAGAATAAATTTATCAACAAGATCGATTAGCTGAGTGATTTCCGGTTTTGAGACCTGGCCGTTAGCACCAATGGATTGCCCTTTAAGGCGCATTTCCTCGTTGATGAGTGAAGAGAAGATAACAACAGGTAAATGGTTAAGCTTATCATGTTCTTTGATTCGTTTAGTGAGATGATGACCATCCATTTGTGGCATCTCAATATCGGTAATTACAAGCTGGATTTTGCTCTCAATTGGTACGCCGCCGGCGGCTAATTGTTCAATCTTTTCCCAGGCGTCCAGGCCATTCTCTGTCAGGATAACATTGGCATAGCCTGCCTTGTGGAGGGTACCTAATAATAAATCCCGCAGCATCTTGGAATCTTCAGCGACTAGAATCGTCTTATTCTGACGAATATCGGTTACATCGGCTGACTTTTCCGCGATTTCATTGAATTTCTGATTCATTTCCGGGTTGACGTCAGCTACTATTTTTTCAAAATCAAGGAGGACGACCATCTTATCAGTCATTTTTATTATACCGACAACCATATCTGAGTTGGCGATGTGGGGCGGCGGTTCCATAGCGGTCCACGATATACGGTGAATTCGGGAAACCTCATCAACAAGAAAAGCAACATAGTAGTTATTAAGCTCACTTACAATAATTTTCGGCGAGGTTGTTGTTGATTGGCTGCCCAGGCAACGGGGGAGATTGATCAGCGGCATAACCCGTCCGCGCAGAGTGAAAATACCGTCGACCCACGGATGGACGTTCGGCATTTTAGTGACAGGTAAGGGGTTAATAACTTCTCTAACTTTGGCTACATTAATGCCATAACTGACTGGGCCTATTGAAAATTCAACTATCTCAAATTCGTTTGTGCCAGTTTCCAGTAAAATACCCTTTTTTTCAGACATTGCCAGCCCTTCTTTCTTTTTTCAATAACGGACAAAAATAGACAATTTCAGATAGATACTACTTCTATCTTAGGGATCTTTTACCTGCTAGTAACTTGTCCATAATAGTAATTTTATGTGTATTTTTAATTTTTGCAGAGAATACTATATTAATTATTCTGCTTGCAGGAAAAATGGAAAGTGCAGGGAATTATAATACATTTACAGTTTATTCTTATTTCAATCATGTTTAATATGTCTCAAGGAGTGGAGTCTTTTTGAATATGCTGACCGGCGATGATACAATTAGTGCTATAGCCACGGCGATAGGTGAGGGCGGCATTGGCATTGTCAGAATTAGCGGCCGTAAAGCTGTGACTATTGCTAACAAACTATTTATTAGTAAAACAGGTAAGCAGACAACCAATATTGTGTCACATCAGGTTGTTTATGGTGAAATTGTTGACCCTGCCAGTGGCGAGACTGTTGATGAGGTTTTATTAATTATAATGCGTGCGCCCCATTCTTATACCCGGGAAGACGTTGCTGAAATCCATTGCCATGGTGGTCCAGTACCATTAAAACGAATTTTAGACCTGACGCTTATACTGGGATCCAGGCTGGCTGAACCTGGCGAGTTTACAAAAAGAGCATTTTTAAATGGCCGTCTTGATCTGGCACAGGCTGAGGCTGTTATTGATATAATCAGAGCAAAGACCGATGCCTCGCTTAAGACGGCAGTAGGTAATTTATCCGGACATTTATCAACTGAGATTAAACACTTGCGTTATAATATCCTCAGTATGATTGCTCAACTGGAAGCCGCTATTGATTTTCCGGAAGAAGATATTGAGGAAGCGGCAGCCGCTGATGTGGCTCAGCTTATTGTCAAAGCTAAAGCCGATATAGATAAACTGTTGGCCACAGCTCAGACCGGCCGGATATTACGGGAAGGCCTGGCAACTGTAATTATTGGTAAGCCCAATGTCGGCAAGTCAAGTCTGCTTAATGCCCTGCTGAGAGAGAAAAGGGCTATTGTTACTGACATTCCCGGTACGACCCGGGACATCATTGAAGAGTATGTTAATATCCGTGGCATACCGCTTAAAATAATCGATACTGCAGGTATTCGTGAGACGGCCGATGTTGTGGAGAGAATCGGGGTCGCAAGGGCTAAGGAACTAATAAATCAGGCTGATCTTATTCTGTTGCTCTTAGATGCCTCTGAACCACTGGCCCCTGAAGACCGGGCTGTATTAGAGCTGCTTTCCGGGCAGCAGGCTATTATTCTCGTGAATAAGAGTGACTTACCATCCTTGCTCGATTTTGCCGAACTTGAGCAGCATATTGGCAGTCGGATGGTAGTAAAAATGTCGGTAACACAAGGCGACGGATTGGCTGAACTAGAAGAGAAAATTGCTAACTTAGTTTATGGTGGACATGTCAGTCAGGGTGAGGCCGCTTTTGTGAATAATGTTCGCCATGCTGATGCATTAAGGCATACTAATCAACGTCTTGCCGAGGCTTTGCTGACAATTGAGGACGATATGCCGCCTGACTGTGTCGTTGTTGATCTGCGGGCTGCCTGGGAGAAGCTTGGTGAGATTACCGGTGATACCGTAGGTGAGGATATCATTGATCAGATATTTACTCAATTTTGTATTGGTAAATAGGAATGCGAGCAATAATTAGCTGCGCTGTTGCATTTACGCATAATAGTCTTGTTAATTAATGAGGTGGAGATTTTGTTTCAGGCAGGAACTTATGATGTAGTAGTTATCGGTGCAGGACATGCCGGCTGTGAGGCTGCGCTGGCTGCAGCACGTCTGGGTTGCCGGACGCTGATTACTACGCTTAATATGGATAATATTGCAATGATGCCATGTAATCCGGCGGTAGGCGGACCGGCAAAAGGGCATCTGGTGCGGGAGATAGATGCGCTGGGTGGTCAGATGGGTATTAATACTGACAAGACCTGTATCCAAGTGCGGATGCTTAATACCGGCAAAGGCCCGGCTGTGCATGCCTTGCGGGCTCAGGCTGATAAACAGATGTATCAGTTGGCGATGAAGCATACCCTGGAAAAGCAGCCAAATTTGGACGTAAAGCAAGCGCTGATTGAAGATATTTTGGTTGAGAGTGGTCAGGTGACAGGGGTAGTTACTGAATTAGGGGAAGTGTACGGTGCTGCCTGTGTTGTTTTGGCTACAGGTACTTACCTGCGCGGCAAGATCATTATCGGTGATATTAATTATCCTGGCGGACCGGCCGGGCAGCGACCGGCCATAAAGTTGTCTGAGACACTTCGCGATTTGGGTATCACGCTAATGCGTTTTAAAACCGGAACACCGGCCAGAGTGGATGCCCGGACTGTAGATACCGGTAAAATGACCATTCAGCCTGGTGATGATATAACCCATAATTTCTCTTTTATGAGTGACATTATTACCAGGGATCAAACGCCTTGCTGGCTTACTTATACCAATGAAGAGACGCATGCGATTATCAGAGCAAATATGCACCGCTCGCCTTTATATATGGGCATGATTGAGGGGACCGGGCCGCGCTATTGTCCGTCAATTGAGGATAAGGTTGTCCGGTTTGCTGATAAATTATCGCACCAGGTTTTTGTTGAACCAGAAGGGGCAGGCACTACTGAAATGTATGTTCAGGGGATGTCCACAAGCCTGCCTGTTGATGTGCAGTTAGCTTTCCTGCGTACTATTCCCGGCCTCGAGAAGGCAGAAGTCATGCGGGTCGGCTATGCAATTGAATATGATTGTGTTGATCCTACAGAGCTTAAACCTACCCTTGAGACTAAAAAGGTTCGGGGATTGTTTTCATCAGGACAGGCTAATGGCACCTCCGGTTATGAAGAGGCAGCGGCTCAGGGTCTGATAGCCGGTATTAATGCTGCCCTGTTGGCACAGGCTAAGCCACCCTTTATTTTGTCGCGGTCAGATGCGTATATTGGCGTGTTAATTGATGATCTGGTGACTAAAGGTACCAGTGAACCATACCGGATTATGACATCACGGGCAGAATACCGGTTAATTCTTCGTCAAGACAACGCTGATCTTCGCCTAACGGAAAAAGGGCGTGAAATCGGTCTTGTTAGCAATGAACGGTATGAGCGGTTTATTGCTAAACGCGAGACTATTCAAAGTACACTTTCGCTATTAAAAAGCAGGCAAATTACACCGGTGTCTGAAATACAGGCTAAACTGGCTGTGCTTGGTACGGCTGAGCTGCGGACAGGTATTACCCTGTATGATTTACTTAGACGTACAGAGATAACCTATGACGCAATGCGTACTCAGTTTGATTTGCCTGAGGTACCCCCATTAGTTAAGGAACAGATTGAGATTGCGGTTAAATATGAAGGTTATATTCAAAAACAGATTGAACAAGTCGAACGCTCGGCAAAACTAGAGACAAAACGGTTGCCAGAAGATATTGATTATAATCAAATTAGCGGTTTGGCGTTAGAAGCCCGCCAAAAGCTCAATAAAATCCGGCCGCTGTCAGTTGGACAGGCTGCACGCATATCCGGAGTATCGCCAGCCGATATCTCGATACTCATGGTGTACCTGGAACAACGGCGAAGTAGAGCAGAGTAAAAAAGGGGGGGCTGCTAATGGACGGCTTTAAAGAGCTACTGGCACAAGCGGCTACTGAGTATGGTCTGTTATTATCAGAAAACCAACTGATAGCCATGGAGACTTACTATCGTCTCTTGATTGAATGGAATGAAAAAATCAACCTGACGGCCATTACTCTGCCACACGATGTGGCTGTTAAACATATGATTGATTCCCTGTCTTGTTACCGGGAGGATATCTTTTTATCTGATACCAGTGTGATTGATGTTGGCACAGGTGCCGGCTTTCCCGGTATTCCACTGAAGATTTATCGGCCTGATCTAAAGCTGACACTCATGGATTCACTTAATAAGCGGCTGTTGTTTTTGCGGGAGGTTACCGACACTCTTGAACTCCGCGGTGTTGAACTTGTACATGCGCGGGCTGAGGAGGGAGGCAAAAACAGGCAATACCGGGCAAAATTTCAGATTGCGGTTTCACGGGCCGTAGCGAGAATGAATGTTTTAAGTGAGCTCTGCTTGCCGTTTGTCCAGACCGGTGGTTATTTTATTGCCCTTAAAGGCGCTCAATATGAGGAAGAAGTGATAGAAGCAGCCAAGGCGATAACTACCCTTGGTGGTAGGGTTGAACGAATGGAACCAGTTATCCTACCCGGCCTTGCTGATAAGAGGGCGGTCGTCTATATAAAAAAGGTTGCTGCCACACCTTCAGACTATCCCCGGCGCCCAGGAACACCTGAAAAAAAGCCGCTCTAATATAGAGGAAAATTCCAGTTGCTGCAGAATATATACAATAACGCAAGTCCCGAACGTTGTTTTGTAGGTGGTGGAAACATGAGAAATTTGGCCAAGCTGTTTGGTCTTGGAGATGCTTCGCCAACTGTTCCCGAACTTGTTCTTGAGAGGAGTTCTGCCGTTGTTGTTGAAGAAATAGATGCAGCTAATACTGCTCCTAATACAGAGAACGATCCTGCTAGTGGATTACAATCAGTCCTAAAAGTATCGCCTGACATTATTATCCCCAATCCTTTTCAGCCGCGGAAAACCTTTAATGATGATTCTCTCCAGGAATTGGCAGCGTCCATTCGTGAGTTTGGTGTTATTCAGCCTCTTTTAGTACGTCGTCAAGGTGCCGTTTATGAGCTGATTGCCGGTGAACGGCGATTGAGAGCTTCGCGATTGGCCGGTCTACCTGAGGTTCCGGTAATAGTGCGGGAACTTGAGGATAAAGAAATGGCCGAGTTGGCCATGATTGAGAACTTGCAGCGGGAAGATTTGCACTTTCTGGAGGAAGCGGAAGGCTATCAGCATCTGATTGCGAGCTTTAACTTTACCCAAGAAGAACTTGCCCGGCGGGTAGGGAAAAATCAGTCAACCATTGCCAATAAGCTTCGGTTGCTAAAACTGGCTGTAGAGGTCCGTCAGGCCGTTGTCGGACAAAACTTAACTGAACGCCATGCACGTGCGTTGCTGAAACTTGAGGATACTACGGTACAGATGGAGGTACTCGGCGGGGTTAAAGAAAAAGGCTTAAATGTGCGGGAAACCGAGGATTTAATTGAAACCTATACCGGAAATATTTCCCGGGAAAAGGAAAAACAGGCAACTCCTAAACAGACTGTCGTAAAGATCATTAAAGATGTGCGTATCTTTATTAATACTATTAACAGCGTAGTCAGTCAAATGAAGAAAAGCGGTATGGATATTAAGGTTAAGCAGGACATTGAAGGTGATTATGTAAATATCAGTATTCAGGTTAAGAATAATCGCCAGAAACAACCTGTAAATAACAATTCTTAAAGGTTCATAGGAGCTTCAACAGTTTTCATAATTTTGCCTGTGATATAGGTCATGGGGACATCCTGCATACACTAAACATGAGGCGAAGCTATGATAAAAATGTTACGGATAAGTGTAATCGCTAGTGCTATTGTAATTGCCGGTACGGCCTTGGCTGCACAGCAGCGAGATAGCTGGAGGTTTTAGCTGTCCAGCAACATCTGGGTATGTTGGAGCAGGATGATTAAGGATGGTATCATCTCTGCTGCGCAAGCCAAAGCGAAAGCAA
>JAQSXM010000152.1 GCA_029256645.1 Sporomusa sp.
ATTGCGCATCATCTGTTAGAAAGCCTGTCGGTATTAACGAATGCAGTAAAGGTTCTAAATGAATTTTGTATTCAAGGTATAGTCGCAGATTCTGAACGGTGCCAGGCGTTATTGGCAGGCAGTCAGGTCAGTGTTACGGCTTTGGTTCCACATATCGGGTATGATCTGGCCTCAAAGGTTGCCCGCCTGGCCTTGTCAACAGGTGTGACTGTGCGTCAAGCGGCGCTGGAATTAGCTGTTTTGCCAGAACAGCTAATTGATGCCATTCTGGACCCCAGGGCGATGACGCGGCCAGGAATTGCCGGCGCACAAAAGTGAGATAAGGAGGGGGATAACCATATGCAAGAAACTCCCAAGGGTTCACGGCTGCATATCGCGATCTTCGGACGGCGCAATGCCGGTAAGTCAAGTTTAATAAACGCCCTTACCAGCCAGGATATTGCGCTGGTTTCTGCTGTGCCTGGGACAACTACTGACCCTGTGTATAAAGCCATGGAAATATTGCCGATTGGGCCTGTTATGATTATTGATACAGCCGGCATTGATGATGTCGGTGATTTAGGTTTGCTACGGGTTGAACGAACCATGCAGGTGCTTAATAAGACCGATTTAGCCGTGGTAGTCATCGAGCCTGAACAAGGGGTGACTGAATTTGAGCAGGAGCTTGTAAAAGATATCCGCAAGCGCAGTATACCTATTGCGGCAGTTGTCAATAAAAGTGATTTTATATCAATTGCATCCGATACTCTGGCCAAATGGGGTGCCCTGCTGGACTTGCCACTAAGTAGTATTAGTGCAAAAAGCGGTCAGGGTATTGAAGAATTAAAACGTTTAATTATTACCTTGGCCCCGGATAATTGGGAAGGTCCGCCGGTTATTGGTGATTTGGTGTCGCCGGGAGATACCGTTGTATTGGTTGTACCTATTGATTTGGCTGCACCCAAAGGCCGCCTAATCCTGCCCCAGGTTCAAACAATCAGGGATCTTTTAGATAATGATGCCTGTGCTGTTGTTGTTAAAGAGCGTGAGTTAAAAGAGGCCTTGGAGGGGTTAAAAAGCCCGCCGCGGATGGTTGTCACTGACTCGCAGGAGTTTATGAAGGTGGGCGCAGACACCCCGCCTGGTGTTATGCTTACCTCATTTTCAATTTTAATGGCGCGGCATAAAGGTGATCTTGAGACGCTGGTAACCGGGGCTAAGGCTATTGAGGCCCTACAGCCTGGAGATAAGGTGCTTGTTTCCGAAGGCTGTACACATCACCGTCAGGCTGATGATATTGGTCGGGTGAAAATTCCCCGCTGGCTCAGACAAGCAGTGGGCGGAGAACTGGAGTTTGAATGGTTTTCTGGCAGTACATTTCCCCCAGACTTGAAGAAATATAAGCTTATTGTACACTGCGGCGCATGCATGCTTAACCGGCGGGAAATGCTATATCGCCTGGCAATGGCCAGAGAGGCGGGGGTGCCAATTGTTAATTATGGACTGTTAATTGCTCAAGTTCATGGAATTTTGTACCGAGCCCTTGAACCATTTCCACTGGCCCGGATGATACTTGAAGATTAGGAGCGATGAGCTTGATCTATCTTGATAATGCGGCTACAACCTGGCCTAAACCAGAGTGTGTCTATCAGGCCGTTGATAGCTGTTTAAGAACAATGGGCGCAAATCCCGGGCGTGGTGGTCATAGTATGGCGCGGCAAGCCAGTTTGTTACTCTATGAAGCGCGCGAAGCGCTGGCCGAATTATTTGCCATTGATGATGCCAATCAAATTGTATTTACCCATAATGCTACAGATGCTATCAGTATGGCTGTGTTTGGGCTGTTATGCCCTGGTGATACAATTGTTACAACAGCCATGGAACACAATGCTGTAGCCAGGGCAGTTCGTTTTGTTGAAGCAAAAGGGGTAAATGTCAGCGTTGTCCCCTGTTCCTGCAACGGACAACTTGATCTGGGAGCAATGCAGGCAGCTCTTAGAAACAAACCTAAAGCTGTAATTATGAGCCATGCTTCTAATGTCACCGGCACGGTTATGCCTGTAGCTGAGATTGGAGAAATGACCAGGCAGTCAGGTGTGACTTTGATTGTTGATGCAGCTCAGACGGCTGGGGTTGAGTCAATTGATGTTGCCGCTATGGGGATTGATATACTGGCATTCAGCGGCCACAAGGGCTTATTGGGGCCGCAGGGAACCGGGGGCTTATATGTCAAAGAGACAGTAGCCGTAGCACCGCTTAGGGTTGGTGGAACTGGCAGTTTGTCCGAATCAGACCGTCAGCCTGATTTTATGCCTGACCGCCTGGAGAGTGGCACACCCAATACGCCTGGGATTGCCGGACTGAAAGCCGGTGTCCAGTTTATCTTAAATACAGGGCGAGAAAAAATACAAGCTAAAGAACTGGAACTAACCCAATTACTACTTGCAGGCCTAAACGATATTGAGACGGTAAAAATTCACGGTCCTATAGATAGTGCCGGACGCACCGCCGTAGTATCGTTTACTTTGAACGGCAAGGATAGTGGTTTGGTTGCCCATGCCCTTGACCGGGAATACGGCATTGCTTGCCGCTCCGGACTACACTGCGCTCCCTGGGCCCATCAGACACTAGGTACGATCAAGACAGGAACAGTGCGGTTTAGTCCAGGTTTTTTTAATACACAGGCAGAGATTAGACAGGCAATTGCTGCTGTACGGAAGCTGGCTGCTCAAGGAGGATTATAGAAATGAAGGGTACCATCGTTAATGCTGCCGCCGTTCTTGCTGGATCAGGGGTGGGGCTGGCATTAAAACGCGGCATTCCAGAGAAATATCAGAACACTATCATGCATGGCATGGCGTTGGCAGTTGGGGTTATTGGTTTGCAAATGGCCTTCAAAACAGAAAATATTCTTATCGTTATCTTAGGATTGGCAATCGGTGCAGTGTTTGGTGAAGCACTTAATATTGATAACTATCTTGTTAAAATGGGTGAGTGGTTGTCATTGAAACTTGGTAGTCAAGATAAAGCAGATCAAAGCAGTATTGGTCATGGTTTTGTTACTGCCAGCCTGGTATATTGTATTGGGGCGATGTCGGTTGTTGGCGCGATTCAAGATGGACTGAGCGGCGACACCAGTACGTTGTATGCAAAATCGTTGTTAGACGGTATCACTGCAATCGTATTTACTTCCAGCATGGGTATCGGAGTAATGTTTTCCAGTATTTCAGTTTTAATATATCAAGGTCTGATTACCCTGCTTGCCGGATTTTTCAGTGCAGTACTTTCTGACAGTGTAATTAAGGAAATGACCGCAACCGGCGGCATTCTTATTGTTGGGGTGAGCATACTAATGCTGGAACTAAAAAATATAAAGCTGGCAAATTTGTTGCCGGCAATTCCCGCTGCGGCTGTCATCGCCTACCTTTGGCCAGCAATGTAGCAAATTTACTAGTTTTCGCAGATTAGAGGAAAGGTGATACAATGACAACTTTGGACTTGTCTCAGTATACAGTATTCATTACAACAAATCTTCCTTATATTTTGCTTGGGTTAACTGTGTTGATTTTTGTGGCACTTATCGTTTTTATCAACATCAATATGAAAATGAGCAGATTGAATAGACGCTATCAAAGAATGATGGCAGGCATGGATGGTGTTAACATCGAAAGGCTACTTGTTCATCATGTCGAAGAAGTCCGCCAGGCAGTGGATAAAGTTAACCGCCTTGAGGGTGAGTGTCGCCGTTTGGACACAATTACGGCAGCGTCTATCCAGTATGTTGGAGTCGTCCGGTTTAATGCTTTCGAGGATACCGGCAGTGATCTAAGCTTTGCTCTTGCTTTACTGGACGGGAAAAAGAATGGGGTTGTATTGTCAAGTATTTATGGACGAAATGAGTCTCGGGTATACGCCAAACCGGTAGTCAAGGGTGAATCGACCTATTACCTGACAGATGAAGAAAAAGGTGCGTTGGATAAAGCAGTGGGAAAAAGTTCATAAATGGGCAGGATTTTAGCGACTTTTGGCGAATAATACCAAATCAGGCGTAAAAGTAGATACAAGAAGGTGATATTATTGAATCAAAAAACGCCAAAACCTGATAGACGCGAATATACTTTGATGATTGTGCCCCATCACGCCAAATCTGTATTAAGTGTCCGCATACCAATCAAAACAGTCAAATATGCAGCCGCAGCGCTGGGTATTTGTCTTACAATACTGTCAGGCACGATGCTTAATTATCGTTATCAGGCTAATGTAGCCACCCAGGAAAAAACGGAATTAACTCAGCTAAGGGAAGTAAACAGCAAGCAGTATTCAGAACTTGAGGAGCTTGCGAAAACGACAGCTCAACTGCAGGAAGATATGACCCGATTGAATCAACTTGACGCTGATCTGCGCCGACTGGTAAATAGTGAAGATGCAACATCAACTTCCCGCTCAGCTCCTGTTAGGGTCGGAAACCACAGTGGGCAGGGTGGTCCGGAAAGTAAGCCTAGTATTAATGAACTGAGTAATCTGGTCAAAGAGCTTGGAAGCTCTGTCAAAGAAAGGGAACAAAGCCTCTTAAGTTTAAAAAATTCGTTAATCGAAAAAAATGAACGCTTAGCGGCGACCCCGTCTATCTGGCCTACGAGTGGTGACATTACTTCTCGCTTTGGTTGGCGTAGCTCGCCCTTGGGCTGGGGCAGTGACTGGCATCCAGGGATTGATATTGCCAATGATACCGGTACGCCAATTGTTGCTACTGCTGATGGCGTAGTTGCCAGTAGCAGTTGGTATGGCGGTTACGGAAAAATGGTTGAAATTAACCATGGTAACGGGATTGTTACTATTTATGGTCATAACTCTGAACTATTGGTTACTCCAGGGCAAAAAGTCAAAAAAGGCGAGATCGTGGCTTATATGGGGAACACCGGTCTCAGCACCGGGTCACATTGCCATTATGAAATCCGCGTGAACGGCACGGCGGTTAATCCGTCAAGTTTCTTATGAGGGGGACCCGCAACCATGTTTGGCAGTAAAAAACAAGCAATCAGCATGAGTGATCAAGTTGGAACGATTATTGGTCGAGATACCTCATTTAAAGGATGTATAAACTCGCAGGGCACGATTCGTATTGACGGCCAGCACGAAGGAGAACTTATTACTGCCGGGGATATTGTTGTTGGTGAAAGCGGCCGCATGCAGGCCCAATTGAAAGCCTGTAACGTAATTGTTGCCGGTATGGTAACCGGTAATATTGAAGTCTCGGACAAATTGGAACTTCTTCCTACAGCCAAGGTGTATGGCGATATCAAGGTAGGTACGTTAACTATTAACGAGGGCGCAGTATTCCGCGGCGCCTGCCAGATGCTCAAGGAGTTGCCAAGTAGCGAAGATGCTGAATAACCCCAAAATAAAACCCAGGACACTCTGTCGAGTATCCTGGGTTTTCGTATGCCAGCTATTATTGTGAATGGCTTTGGGGACGACCTAAGCCAAAAGATAAACCATGGGCAATTGTATCTGCCATTTTCATGACCAAATTGAGACGTGTACTCTGCAGTACCAGGTGTTCCATAAATCCGCCGACATTGACAATGCCGGTGATATATGCATTGCCAACAGGTGGCAGGTCTTTATTGACGGCAGCACCCGGTTTGAGTGAACCCTGGCCTAGTGTGACATAGCCCACATTCTCAAGTTTACCCAAGCAGGCATCTACGGCAATGACAAAAGGGGCAGTGAAAGTGGTGTTAATAGACTTAAGCATGGCTTCAAGGTTAGTAGCATGAACAGGATCATCCAGGGTGCCATAGATATGTGGGAATAAATTGATACTTTTAAGCTTAGTACCTGTTAACGGGCCAAGGGAATCACCAGTTGAACGGTCAGTACCGATACATAATACTACAATCTCATGTCCATCAGTTTTGGCGTTTTGGACGAGATTGCGTACAGACATAGCCAGGTCATAGACCGCACTTGGCTGGGTAATATTAAATCTGGACTCTTTTGCAGGTTCAGGGGCAGGAGGGGGTTTAACAGGGGACAATTTATTTAGCCCCGGGAAACTTAAAATGTTATTTAGCATGCCACAGCTCCTGTTAGATATTTGTTATTACCATTATGTGTAAGATAAGGGGAAACTATACGTGACAGCAGGAATTTTCATGAGATAACAGGAATAATATATGAAATATTTAACAATGATTATAATATATTCTATATTCCGTAAACAAAGATGCAGTAACCCTGACGTAACAGGCTTTATTAAAAGGGTATCGGTTGGGAGGAATTAAACTGGATGGGTATCGATAATAAGAAGCTGCGGTTCATACCCGCTATTGACCGTCTGGTGGCTATTGCTGCAGTTGAGTCTGAGATGAGTGGATATCCTCGCAATTTAGTTATTGCGTGCTTACGTAAGGCCACAGACTATGTGCGGGAGGCACTAATCACGGGAACTGCTGTAGATGTCAGCCCCGAGGCACTTGTTGCGAGAGCCAGACAGCTACTTGAACACCAGACCCGTTCTAGCTTACGACGGGTAATTAATGCTACCGGCGTTGTGTTACACACCAACCTGGGGCGGGCTCCGCTCAGCAGGCGCGCGGTTGCTAATATCTCTCAGATTATGGGCGGGTATAGTAACCTTGAGTACAATATTGACTCAGGCAACCGTGGTAGCCGGTATGATCATGTCTCTGAAAAATTACGTCAACTGACTGGGGCAGAGGATGTCCTTGTGGTTAACAATAATGCAGCTGCAGTCTTGCTCATTTTATCAGCTTTAGCGAAGGGACGGGAGGTTATTGTCAGCCGCGGTGAGCTTGTAGAAATCGGTGGTTCATTTCGTATTCCTGATGTTCTAAAACAAAGCGGTGCCACCCTTGTTGAGGTTGGGGCAACAAATAAAACACATCTGCGTGATTATGAACAGGCAATTGGTCCGAATACGGCGGCTATTCTAAAAGTTCACACCAGCAACTATTGCATTATCGGGTTTACATCACAACCGGACGCAGCAGAACTGGCTGCATTAGCCCACAAGCATAACCTGCCGGTAATCGAGGATTTGGGCAGTGGAACGCTTATGCCGTTAACTTTAGGGGGGCAAACAGAGCCGTCAGTTACTGAACGGCTGGCCCTCGGATTTGATATAGTAACTTTTAGCGGTGATAAACTGCTGGGGGCAGGGCAAGGTGGCATTATTGCCGGTAAAGCAGAGTATATTGGGCTAATGAAGAAACATCCGCTGCTTAGGGCTATTCGTATCGATAAATTGTCTTTAGCGGCAATTGAGGGGACTCTGCAGGACTATATGTTAGGTGATTCTTGCCGGGATATTCCAGTTCTGGCAATGCTGACTATACCGGCAGCGGAACTAAAAGAGCGGGCTGACCGGCTGTATGGTCTAATTACTCACCAGAACGAACGTGGTCTTGATTGCAAGGTTGTAGCTCTAAACTCACCGGCAGGAGGTGGGGCATTACCCGCGGCAGCATTACCCGGATTTGGTGTGGCCGTAAGCCTGCCGGATACAAGTGCCGGGCACCTGGAACGAAACCTCAGGCAAAGGGAGATTCCCATTGTTGTCCGGATACAAGACAATAAGGTGATTTTTGATGTGCGCTGCTTAACCGAG
>JAQSXM010000153.1 GCA_029256645.1 Sporomusa sp.
GGTTAAGAAAAAGGCAGATATATAGGTTGCAAGAAGTCTTTTGTCGCCCGCCTTGGCCGCTACCTCTCCTGGTATTGATGTAAATGTGGTATAACCCAGATAAAGTAAAAATAGTCCGCCAAATAAGCGCAAATATGATTGATGATCAAGGAAAAATGCGGAAATGGCAGTTAAACTAAAAGCAGCAATACAACCATACAGGGCATCAGCCGTTGCTGTTCCCAGACCGGAAAGACAACCATTCAGCATCCCCTGAGAGAGTGTGCGGCGAATACAAAGTACGCCAATCGGCCCCACCGGGGCTGCTATAGAAAACCCTAGTATTATACCTTTAATAAGAAAAATCAGTTCCAACGTTCTTCTACCCTCTCTCTGGTTTTATTGGCAATACCGGCGTTTCTTTGATTGTAGATAAAACTACAGTTGTACGGGTTCTGATACCTGGTAAAGACTTTATTTCTTCACTGATTAACCGCTCAAGGTCGCGGGTACTTGTACACCGTACTTTTAAAATATAATCTTCCGCACCTGCAATATGATGACACTCCTGTATTTCAGACACGATTTGAACCATCTTTAAAAACGCCGGTTTCTGCTCCGGACGATCCAACGTAACTGCTATTAAAGCAGCCAGACCACAACCGATTGCCTCAGGATCGATCAGTGCAGCATAACCTTTGATTATCCCTGATTCCTCCAGCTTACGAACCCTGTCAGCAGCGGCAGGAGCAGACAACCCAAGAAGTGCCCCCAGGTCTGCCCAGGTTGCCCGTGCTTGCCCCATAAGCCGCTGTATTACCTTTAGATCATTATTATCCAAATAACTACACCTTCTTTTATAATGTTTTTATCCTATTATACTTTATTTTAAAAATAAATTGAACCATAATACCTATTAAATAAAAAAACCTGCGTTTTTTCGCAAGTTTTTTTGATCCGATTTATCTTTCAGTATTACTATTACCATTTCCTATTAACTGCCGTCCCAACTCAAAGGCTTGCTTCAGATCGTCAGGACGCCCGGTTAAGGGTCTTGCGTCCAGATCAGGCAAAATGAGATTGCCAATACTCTTAACGCCAATCATCTTAAAATACAGGTTGATTACCTGCAGCGATCCGATAAACTGTCCATCATAAAGTGGTTGCCCGCCGGTTGCAATAAATATTCCCGGCCGTCTTCGCCCGGCAAATACATCTTTTTTCATTACATATTTTGCAGACCAAAAAGGCTGACAGCGGTCAACGACGACTTTTGCCTGGGCACTCATGCCGTTAAAATAAACCGGTGCAGCAAAAATAAAGGCATCCATATCCATTATTTTCTCATAGATGAGCTCCATATCATCCCGCATATAACAGCGACCGGTGTGCAGGCAGCTATCACAAGACTGACAGGGCGCGACTTTAAGTTTGTGCAGCACTATTTTTTTAACCTCTACGTCCCCGCCTGAAGCCGCACCACGCAATACCTCATCGATTGCCAGACTGTTTGCACCATTAACCTTTGGACTTCCCAACAGCGCCAGTATATTTGTCAATTAGGTTAAACCTCCTTCTGAAACGTATCTCTTAGGCACAATCTCCCTTGTCCCAATTATATAATGCTTTACAGATTCTGTATTTCTTCTCAACAATCCTGCCATTACCACTAGCATCTTTTACAAACTGCTAAGTTTGATATAATAGAAGCTAATACAGCAAACGCTACAGGAGGGTACTGTTATGTATGTGGCCAAAATATTCTGGGACAATCCATATCTCACTGAGCTAAACGCTCAAATAACAGGCGTGGAAAATCAATTAGTTACTGTGGATAAAACGATTGCTTTCGCCTTTTCCGGCGGACAGGAATCGGACTATGGGACAATTAATGGTTATAGTATTGTCAAGGCGGAAAAACAAGATCAGCAGATTACATACTTGTTAGATAGATTACACGATTTACAGATTGGCGACAATGTCTTGATAAAAATTGACTGGGCTAGACGCTATAAGCTTATGAGACTGCATTTTGCCGCCGAAATAATTCTGGAGTTAGTCACGCAGAACTTCGGCAGCCCGGAAAAAATCGGAGCCCATATAGCGGCGGATAAAGCAAGGCTTGATTTTGCCTTGCAGGGGAATATCTCACAGACTTTTAGTTTTCTTGAACAAGAAATGCAGCAGATTGTCAGCAGCAATCTGCCTATTAAAAGCGCGTTTGCTGATCAGGAAAAAGAGATTCGCTATTGGGAAATTGACAACTTTGCCAAGGTTTTATGTGGGGGAACCCATATCAAAGAAACCAGTGAAATAGGCTCTTTGCAGTTAAAGAGAAATAATATTGGCAAAGGTAAAGAACGCATTGAGATTCTATTACGATAAAGGCAACTAAATTAAGGAAGCCTGAAACAGCTTATGGCTGTTTCAGGCTTCCTTGGTTAATAGATCAGATTTTAAACTGCTGAACAGCACGCTGGAGCTCTTCTGCCAAATGAGATAAAGCCTGGCTTGAGGCTGCAATCTCCTGCATTGATGCAGATTGTTCCTCTGTTGCTGCCGATATATTCTGAGACTGACTTGCGATCTCCCTGCTGACTGAGTCAACTGCTCTGATCGCAACAAGAACCTGGTTGCTGGCATTTACCGACTCACTTAATCCATCAGCTATGCCACTGGTAATTTGGGCCACTTCTTTGACATGACGTTCAATCTCTTGAAAGGTTGTTCCGGCTTTGCCAACAACAGCAGTTCCTTTATGAACCTCTTCTGTACCGGCAGACATTGCCAAAACAGCCTTTTCTGTCTTAACCTGAATATCACTGATAAGCTCTGAGATTTGTTTAGCTGCTTCCTGAGACTGCTCAGCAAGCTTGCGCACCTCTTCAGCAACCACAGCAAATCCCCGGCCCTGTTCGCCCGCCCGGGCAGCTTCAATAGCCGCATTTAATGCGAGCAGGTTGGTTTGACTTGCTATACCCGCGATTGTTTCTACAATTAAACCTATCTCCTTGGAGCGGACACCTAATTCCGTGACAACCATTGCCGAGTCATTCACGGTATTCTCAATCTGGTTCATCTGCAGAATGGCATTCTCAACAGCACTACTGCCATCACTGGTGGCACGCACCGCCTGACCGGTTATATCTGCGGCCAGTTTAGTTGCATTGGCCCCCTCCTGGGAACCTTGGGCAATTTCTTCAATTAAGGAAAGAACGTTCGCAACCCCAACTGTTTGTTGCTCAACCCCTTCAGCAGTCCTGGAGATAGCTATAGTAACCTGATTTGCGGCTTGGGCCGACTGTTCAGCACTGGCATTCAACTGTTCAGAGGATGCACTCACCTGCTCAGTAGCCTCCGCAACCTGGAGCATCAGTGCCCGCAAATTTTTCGTCATCTGCTCAAAACTATGTGCCAGTCGTCCAATCTCATCATTAGAATCGATCCCCAGTGTTGAGAGAGTAAGGTCCCCGGCGGCAATCCGGGTTGCTTCCTGCACCAGATTCTCGATTGGGCGCAATGTTTTGAGGAGATACCGCCAGCCAATAAAGCCTACGACAACAAGGCCTATGCCCAGTGCAGTCAGCATCCACAGCAAACTGGTATAAAACCCGGCATTGAACTCACTAGTAGGCAAAGAAACTATGGCAAACCAGTCTGTCCCCTTAACAGACATGAATACCACAACCGATTCCCGGCCAGACAAATCTGTGCAGTTAATAAGACGGCCGGGATTGTCGATTAGCCGCTGCATCAACTCCTCTGAGAATTTTTTCTGTTCTTTGACTAACTCTCTGTTAGAATGAGCGATCACTGTTCCATCATGAGCAACAATCGCGGCTTCACCGGTTGAGCCAACTTTGACCTGTGCCAGATAGTCCTGCAAGGTTTCAAGATTGACAGCCTGCAATACCATCCCTGCCAATTGACCGTTTTCACCGGCTACCGGCTGCGTGACAATAACAGAAGGAACTCCTGTTACCCTGTTGATAATTATATCGCTGATATGCGATTTCTGATCACCAACAGTATCCTTGTAAAATTTCCGGTCTGATAAATTATCCCCTATCACTTTAGCATCATAGGGAGCAATAGCAGTCCTTTTACCTGTTCGATCAAGAAAATTCAGCCGGTCAATCCCCCACGCCACCCTGAAATAGGTGTTAATCCTAGCTTGTATACGAGCCTGATCACCGGACTGAAAATCGTGGTCTACCCGATAGACCTGTCCACTTTTCTCAAAGGAATTAAAGAGATCTGTTACCTGACCAGAAAGCTGTGTAGCCTGGTTATTCATAGCGACTTCAGTGCTGTTTAGCGTCTGTTGGTATAAGACATACATACCAGTACCCGCAATAGTCATCCCGATAACCAACAGTGAGATTACGAGCAAAGTGACAGTTTTAGTTCTAATCGACATATTTCTCCCCCTTAATAACCATAAAGTTGACTTAGCTTCAGGCGGATTCTACTCTCAACTGAAGGTTAGCCGTCCTTATCCAGGGACTATCCGCTCTTAACTCTCACTTGTTTACCCGAAAGGGCACAGAAAGCTGGAATCTTAGTGCGGGTTAGTCAGCGGATAAATAAAATAAAAGACCGAATCCCCTGAAACCAGAGGTTGTTCAGTCATATATAACGCCTAATATTAACCAACATTATACAATAATATTTATTTTTGTCAATATTGATAATGGGTTTTATTATCAGTTACCTGGCATCGGCTCATTGTTTATTTATACTGCCAGCTACATTTTTTTCTTTCCAGGTAATCAATCGCGCCAAATAAAACAAGGCCTATATTGCTTAAAACCGCAATACCTGAGTACATTTCCAAATAATTCACCCGCAACCATGCATCCATAATAAAAAAACCCATGCCATACTTTGTGCCAAATGTCTCTGTAAAAAACAACACCGAAACGGCTGTCGCCATAGCCACCCGCAGCGATGTCAGGAATTTCGGCATCGAAGCAGGTATCAGAATCTCCCTGACAACATCCATAAAACCCGCGCCCAGCGAATATAAGGGGTAATAGGTTTCCTTGGGAATGCTTTTAACCCCATCCCGTACAGCGATGACAACCTGAAAAACAATGATAAGAAATATCATAAGTATTTTTGAAAGCTCCCCTAAGCCAAACAGCAGCATTATTACCGGTAGGAGAGCAATTTTAGGAATTGGATAGGTAAGATAGACAATGGGGGATAACAACCGGTCCCAGGCAGGAAAATACCCCATACAAAGGCCAAGCGGGATACCAACAATCACTGCCAGGAAAACCCCGGCAATGATGCGCCATAGACTGTAAAAACCATGAATAGCAATTTGAGACATAAAGATAGCGATTAAATTCTCCAAAACCTTCCCAGGAGGCGGAATAATCGGCAACTGTACCGAAACAGAGACAAGCTGCCACAGGGCTAGGAAAATTAATATGCCATAAATATACCAAACTCCCGGGCCTTTTACTTTCACTTTGACCAATCCTCTTTTATCATCTTTCGTAACTCTACACATAGTTGAAAAAAATCCTTATGCTCGCGCACATCATCTACTCCAAATAGAGGATTATCAACTATTTTACTGACCTTGCCAGGAGCAGCTGCCAAAATTACAATTTTCCGGCCTAGATACACCGCTTCCTCCATCTGATGGGTGACAAGGACAGTTGAAACAGAATGTTTTCTCCATACACTTAAGAATACATTCTGGATCTCTTCCCTGGTCATCGCATCCAAAGCGGAAAATGGTTCATCCATTAGTAGTAAGTCGGGTTTTAAAAGAAAGGCACGAGCCAAAGCAACCCGCTGCTGCTGCCCGCCGCTTAACTCCCCGGGATACCTGTATTCCAGCCCTCCCAGGCCTAACAGCTGAATCAGCGAGGTTAAATCAGCTTCATAATCAGCCTGTTTTTTGTGCTTAATTTTAAAACCTAAACAGATGTTCTCATATACGTTTTTCCAGGGCAGCAACCCGTAATTCTGGGGAATAAAACCAATAATTTGCGTTTTAGGCATAACAGGCTGGCCATTAATTTCAACAGTTCCTTCAAAGTCTGTAATAATTCCGGCCAATATTTTTAACAACGTCGATTTACCACAACCGGATGGGCCAATAATCGCACAGGTCTCCCCTGCCGCAAGCTCAAGATTAATATCTTTGAGAGCTGTATAACGGGCCTCGCTGGTTTCGTAAGTCATAGTCAACCCTTTAATTTGAATCATAACTCTATCTTACAAACCGGGTATCGACCAAGTCTGTATATAAATATTTTTTCTGGATGAGCTGTCTTGCCTGAAGCCAGGCTACAACATCATCAATATCCTGTTGCTGCGGCGCAGCTGCTTTTTTGTATTGTGGCAGAACAAGTACCCCTTTTACGTCTTTAGGAAAGCCACCTTTCTCAATCAACAGGTCAATATAGTTTTCCATTGGCTCCTTCGATAAATAGTCGACTGCTTTACTATAGGCCCGATACATAGCCTGGATTTCTTTCTCTTTTTGACTTACGGCCTTGGAGGTAAATAGTAAAACCCCCGGATTTAACCCCAATTGTTCTGAGGTTCTTATTACCTTTGCACCATTTTTGACGGCAACTGTTGCTAAAGGATCCGGTAGTGTCGCAGCTGCGATCTTACCGTTTTGCAGCATCTCCAGGCGGGCAGGGATCTGAGGTATAACCACCTTGTTGATTTCGGCTGAGGTTAATCCCCCCTCGGTCACAACCTTGTCTGTTACATAGTCAATAATCGTATTTTTAGAAATTGCCACATCCTTGCCTTTCAGCTCCTGAATTGATGTGGCTGTTTCATCTTTATTTACAACCAACTTATAACTGCCTGTTGTCAGTGAGGTAATCACTGTATCAAAAC
This sequence comes from Sporomusa sp., assembly GCA_029256645.1. The sequence goes on from JAQSXM010000153.1 coordinate 6,856, forward strand.
CGCCGGCCTTGGCAAAGGCTTCAGCCAACATATCTGAGACGGCTCCGTCCAGGTTGCCGCTTTGCAGGGCACTATCACGTTCCATGGCACTTTTAAAATGTTTCAGGGTTACTGATAAGCCCTCTTCTTTAAAATATCCCTTTTCCTCGGCAATAATGAAAGGAATGGAATCTACATCAGGCATAAGCCCCAGGGTAATTGTCTGTAATTGAGCCTGTTTCTGAGCAGCATCCTCTTTCTTGTCGCTGGCGCACCCTGTCAAAAAAACCAACAGCATAGAGATAATAAGTATTCCAATCGTCTTTTTCACTTTTACTCCTCTTTTCTTTTTCAGGTTAATTACTAATTCCCACCTATTTTACTACCACACTGGCTATATACAACGCGTTAAAGTTTTGCAAGCGGGTGGTGTGTTGGCAAAAGCGGAAGTCAAGCGCCAGCGGTGGAGCGTTGTCAATGCACCATCCGCCTGCGCCTGCAAACTTCTTTAATGCGGAATATATACTTCCATAATTCAAGTATTACTGGTTAGATATGTATTTACTCAAGTAAATTACATTCGACAATTACAACGCTCTTCCTCTAACACTAACGCAAAGTTCTATGACAAATAGTTTAACGGCAGAGCCAACTACTATATAATAGGGGTGAGGTGAATTACTTGTACACTAAAATAATAGGATTTTTTATGACCGGGACAGGCAACTCCTATCAGGTTGCAAAATGGTTTTTGGAGTCTGTTGATAAAATACCAACA
>JAQSXM010000154.1 GCA_029256645.1 Sporomusa sp.
AAATTCCCTTTCGTTTGATGGACCTGACGATAGCTTTAATCCCTGTGAAGCGATTACCGAAGCCAAGCGGTGTTTAAACTGCAAAAAACCACTCTGTCGGACAGGCTGCCCGATTGAGCATGAAATTCCTCAGTTTATTGAAGCCCTCGCCAGAGGCAATGTCGGCGAAGCCAGCACGATCATTGCCCGCCGCAGCAATCTCCCGGCAGTCTGTGGCAGAGTATGCCCGCATGAGAAACAATGCGAAGGTGCCTGCATACTTGCAAAAAAAGATCAAGGTATCCGCATCGGTAAGTTAGAACAATTCATTGCTGATTTTGATGCCGAAATGGAGCTTACAACCTATACTCCGCCCAACAAATTCGCAGGTAAAGTAGCGGTTATCGGCTCCGGACCGGCTGGTCTCACAGTGGCCGGCGATCTGGCTAAAACAGGTTATCAAGTCACCGTATTTGAAAGCCAAACCGAACCAGGCGGTGTCTTAGTATATGGGATACCTGATTTCCGCTTAAAGAAGGATGTTGTACGACGGGAAATCCGGCGTATTGAACGGTTGGGTGTAACATTCAATACCGAAGTACTGGTAGGCCCTGATATTACGGTTGACGAAATGTTTGCGGAGGGCTATAATGCTATCTTTATCGGTACAGGTACAGCCTTACCCCGCACGCTTGATGTTCCAGGCAAGGATTTACCTGGTGTTTTGCAGGCCAGCTACTTGTTACAGATGGTGGCACTGGCCAGAGCCGGTAATGTTGACCGCCGGGAAGTGCCGATTCAGCTTGGCGATCAAATCTTTGTTATTGGAGCCGGCAATGTAGCTATGGATGCCGCACGAACCGCCATTCGCCTGGGCGCAAAAGCCACGGTCGTTTATCACCGTACCGAGAAAGAGATAACCGCCCTGCCTTCCGAATATCAGCAAGCCAAGGAAGAAGGGGTTCAGTTTATCTGGCTGGCCAGCACTAAGCAATTTCTTGGTCAGGACAAACTGACCTGCCTTGAATATGAAGCGCTGGAGATTGACACTGATAAAAATATCAGAGGCAGCGGGCGCTTTATAAAAGCCCCTGCCGACAAAGTAATTCTGGCGATTGGCCAGCGTCCTGCTGCCCGTATTATTTCAACCACTACAGGCATTGAGGTCAATGACAAGGGCTATGTTATTACCAAAGACCGCCCCTATGGCCTGACTACCCGACGCGGGGTCTTTGCCGGCGGCGATGTTGTACATGAACCGGCTACTGTCGTACTGGCTATGAAAGAAGCGAAGAAGGTAGCTCAAGGCATCGCTTTGTATATTGAAGCAAAAAAGCTTTTAGAAGAATGTGGTGAATAAAAAGAGCTATCGGCTACTGCCGATAGCTCTCCTATTTTTATTACTTGCCTAACTTTGACTTTACTGCCCGAACAACCTCACGGGCAAACGGGCCAAGATCATCGTCGGCATAAGCCTTCATTATCCCGGCAGCCACCTGGCGTATAGCACTTTTAATTACATCACTGGTCGCGTAGGGTTGGCGGCTCAGGATCTCTTCAATTAAGACCGCGGCCGTCAGCGCTTGTTCAGCAGCCTGCGTATTGATATACGTAACACAGTCAGCCTGACCAAAGATAATTTTTCCTAACGGTGCTAATATCTCCTGGGCCAGCGCGGCAAGGTCCGCCGGCTGCTCATCCACAATAATAATTGGCTCAGCTCCCTGTGCCATCTCCCTCGCCTGGGCAACAAATTTAGCCCCAATACATCTAAGATGAGGAGAAGCCGTTACCGCCAGTACATCTTTGGCCACATTGGTAGCCACATTGATCATGTTGATTGGCCGTGCCAACTGATTAAAGTCTTTGATTAAACTAATGACTTCCCGGTCAGGAACGACCAGGATAATCGTGCCCCAGTCGGCTAACTCTTCAAGGTTTGAGGCTGTTGTAACACCCAATTCCTGAGCGACTGACTGCAGCCTTTTCTCATCGCGGTCAAAAATTTTAAGATTGACATGACCAGCTAACTTGCTAGAAAGTACCTTACCCATGCGCCCCACGCCAATCAAACCAACCGCTTTCATCTTCGCCACCTCATCTAATCAGGTTACCTTCCCTCCCCGGCACTCATACAATATAAGAAAAGACTTGGCTTTTGCCAAATCGTCCTTCAGAACGCTTTAGAGCCTTAGTCTTTCTTACTTATCGTCAGCAGGGGATGCCTTTTTTAATAGTACTAAATTCTTTGTAATATATGCCCCATGCCGCTAGGTGGTGCAGACTAAGACACTGGTTAGAATTTAACACCTAATTAACAAATTACTAACATACTCAGACCTAACCACCAGTACAATTTAATATAGACACCGAGAAACAAAAATGCCGAGACCTTAGTTATGTATAGATGAGAAAGAAAGGGGATTGCTTTTATACCATATCATTACGTCATACTTGAGGGGGCCATAGTCAATGTCAAAATGTTATGTACTTGATACAAATGTTTTGCTTCATTCTCCTAATGCCTTATTCGCCTTCAATGAGCATATGATCGTACTCCCGGAGGTTGTGATTGAGGAACTGGACCGCTTTAAAAAGGAAAGCAGTGAACGTGGTGCCCATAGCCGTCACGTCAGCAGACTGATAGATAAGTTCCGGTTACAAGGCAATTTGTTAGAGGGTGTTACACTTAACGAGTTTGGCGGTATACTGCGGCTTGAGGCCAACCATACCTGTACCGAAATGCCGGTTCACTGGGACAAAGAAAAGGGCGATAACCGGATTCTCCAGATATGTAAAGGACTAATGGAAACCGGCCATCAGGCAATTCTGGTAAGCCGTGACACCAATATGCGGGTCAAGGCAGCTATACTTGAAATCCCGGCTGAGGATTTTCGCAATGACAAAGTCGCAACAATTGACCAGCAATACACCGGCCGGCAGACAGTATACACCACCAGTCAGATCATTAATGATTTTTATCGCGATGATGTTAACTGGCTGGACCCGGCAAAGCTTTTCTCCTATGATGAAAATGCAGGGATAATGGCTCCTGCCCAGTTTATTACCAATCAATTTCTGCTAATAAAATCATCTGATAATGACCGGCATACCGCGCTTGGACGGTTTGACGGACAAAAAGTCGTTCAGCTCAGATACCGGAGCCGCAATCCTTTTGGCGTAATCCCTAGAAATGTTGGACAAATATTTATGCAGGAATGTCTTATGATGAGTGCTGAAGAAGCACCGCTTGTAATTATCAAAGGCCCTGCCGGAACAGCCAAAACCTTTTACTCTTTGGCCGTAGGCCTTTATAAGCACATGGACTGCCGCCCTAGGGAATACCATCATATTTTGATCTGCCGGCCTCACTGCATGCTTGATGAAGGTCTTGGTTATCTCCCGGGAACTGAGGCAGAGAAGTTAGAACCCTATATGCGGTCAATTAAAGATAACCTCTTTACCTTAATGTCCGGCAATTCATTAACCGATGACAAAGATGTTGCGCAAGCTGAAGATACCGTAAGTATGATGTTTGAAAAGGGTATTATTCAGACTGAGGCCCTGGCCTATCAGCGGGGGCGTTCACTCCAACGGTACTGGGTCATGTTTGACGAAATGCAAAACTCTACCCCCCGCCAGGCCAAAGCGGTTTTAACCCGGTCAGGCCAGGGAACAAAAGTAATTCTGCTGGGCGACCCGGCGCAAATAGATAATCCGCTCTTAGATAGTCAGTCAAATGGGCTGTGTTATGCCGGCGAGAAAATGATCGGCTCAAAGCTTTGTTATCAGATTACTATGCTGCCAGAGGAATGTGAGCGCTCCCCGTTAGCCGCCGAAGCAGCTATGCGACTGTAAGAAAAATAACCCCGGCAATTTATGACTGCCGGGGTTATTTCATGTATTTTATTCTATAATAGTGCCTTAAAGACCGCAAGCCCCAACCCAGCCAGCCCGCCAACCAGGACACCATTAATCCGAATCCATTCCAGGTCTTCGCCGGCTTTGTCTTCAATAAAGCGATTAAGATCTTGATCAGACAACTTCTGCAAAGCCCGTCTGGCTACTGTCCCTACAAGATGATGTTCATTATCGATCATCTTATTAAGAAATACCTTAATATAGGCCTCAGCCTGATTCTGCATTACAGGGCTCTGCTTAAACTGGTCCCAACCGCCTTCGATCTGGTCAGCAAGCCACTCTGCCACATAATGACGATAATCTGATGGTTGCCCAAGTGCATTGACCACAATCTGGATTAACGCCGTAAGCGGTTCAGTGAGGGAAATGCGCGTAATCAAGCTGTCTTTCCAGCCATTAATGGCCATTTCCCATTCAGGGGTCTCCAGCTTTACGGTTAGCACTGCGAGCTGATCTTCAAACCAATGCCGTACAGGATGCTCTTCATCGTAGAGTTCATCAACAGTTTTAATGAGCTCCTGGTGTAGTGCATCAGCGGCATCTGACAGATTGATCCCATCAATACTTTCCATAAATCCTGTAACCATAGCAGACAGCCAGTTTTTTTTAGCTGTTTTTTCTTTGACCTGTTCCAAATAGCTGAAAATAGTGTCACGGGTTTTCTCCGTCCGCACCAGTGTGGCGATTTCACCAATAATCGCTATATATAGTTGCCGCCCCTTGCCTTGTTCCAAAAACCAACAGACTGCATCTTCCGCATACCCGGCAACTGACTGATGCTTTAGAACAAGCTTAATCACCCTCTCGGCATACTTTGCGGCAATATCCGTATTAGCTGACTGTACCAGCCCATCAATCAGTTTATCGGTTGCTTGCCTGATGAACGGCCTAAGGCTGATGGTCCCTGTCTGGGCTATCACTTGTTTTATAATGGCAGCCTCAATAAGTCGTACATTTATCGACTCCTTACTAAGAAAGTCTTTTTCCACAGCGCTTGCTAAACCTTCAATAAGCCGTTCACGGTTTCGCGGAATAAGTGCAGTGTGATAAGGAAATCCCAGTGGCCGGCGAAATAATGCAGTTACAGCAAACCAATCAGCTACACCACCTGCTAAACTGGCTTCAGCCACAGTTAATAGCGCCTTAGGCCACCATGTACCCGGATAAACGACGGTTAACACCAGAGCGACCACAAATAAACCGGCTGCTGCTGCCAGCGCATGGTTGGCCCGCCCTCTGACAGCCCTCATTGTCTCACCCCAACTACCGAGATAATAAGAAATAACACGATACCGACCAAACCGCCAACAATAGAGCCATTAATTCTTATCATCTGCAAATCGTTCATAACCTTTGATTCAATATAGTCCACAAGCTCTGCATCGCTAAAACCTTCCAGGTAACTGGCGACAAGGCCACCTATCTCACCCTGATTTTTATTTACCCATCTAACCAACCAGTCAACCAGCAACATATCAAACTTATCTTGCCTGTCAGCGTCATCGGCAAGCTTTGCCGCCTGCCTGATCAACCACGTAGACCAGCCTGCAGCCATTTCCTGTTCATCAGCCTGATGCTCAGCCAATCGCGCAGCCAGTTTTACTGCTATAGGCCTTAATTTTTCCTCTGCCTGTTGTCCGAGCAAAGCATCAGTTTGCAAATCGCCGGCAAGACTAACAAGCCAACCACGCAAGCGCTGACGCAGGTGATTGTCGCGGCTATACATACCTTCCAACAAACCTGCCAGTTGCTCCTGGATCATACCGGCAACAGTGACCGGGTTGAGACTTAATAGATTTTCTAATATCCATCCCGCCAATTTGCGTTGGTTCATCCTGGCAGCATAGTCCTTAAGGGCGCTGCTATACATAGTAGCAATAATGTCTGTCATGTACTTTTCACGGGTCATTTGTTTAATTTCCGTAATTGCAAAATCGATTAATTCATCAACAAAACCGCTTGTCAACGACCAGTCAAGAGCCTGGCCGGCCAGTGGTGCAATTTTTACCTCACCTTCGTGCTCTTTTAGCAATAGATCAATCGTAGCCGATACTTTACCGGCATCCATAGCGCCACTGGCACTCAGGATAAAGCCTCCTGCCAAAGTATGCAGCTGTTGCCTGACTTCAGCCTGTCCTGCGTATTGAATAACCAACCGGGCTAACCCGGCCTGGCGTAGTGTTTCTCTAATATTATCGGCAGTTAAGAGTTCTTCTTCTACCATAATAATAATTGCTTTAAAAATACGTTCACGGTTTCGCGGGATAATCGCGGTACGGTAGGGGATCTGTAACGGCTTTCTGAACAAAGCCGTTACAGCATACCAGTCCGCCAGACCGCCGACCATAGCGGCGCTAAAGCCACTTGTTAACATTGCCCCCCAGAAGGTATGCTGATAAGGGTAGCTCAGGATAAAACCAATTGCTGCCCCGACTAAAGTAACTGTTGCAATATGGCGATTGTCAGCCTTCATCGATTCACCTTCCTATTTTCCGTTCTTATCGCAAGCTGATATAAATATCCAATTTTATAGGCAGATATTGAAAGCAGTAACTTATACGGTCAAATTGTGCGATTGGGCGATGTCTAAGCATAGAATAAACCTGGGCACCCCACCGCTTCCTTTTATGGCTAACCGCGCCTGTTGCTATCAGTCCCCCGGCAAGGTACAATAAGAATATTATTATAGAAGGGGTGAGACAATGTCTATTACACGCTGGTTCTATCATGCCATTACCGGGTGCCCGGAGACAGATCTAAACCATACTATGTACGGTACAACCCATTGCCGCACCTGCGGACGGGTTACCTTCGTCTCAGACACCCTTCCCAAGATTGACAGGCTTAAACGAGCAAAACACCTTGTCCCCCGTTAAATTCATACCCCGGCTGCGCCGGGGCTATTTACATAACCGCCAGACTGCCGTTGCAGTCTGGCGGTTATTATTTCCAAATAATCCAACATATTTTAAAGGAAATATATACAAGTATGTCGAAAATAGTTGAAAATATCACAGCACCTAGTTTTTTTACATAGTATATAGCAATGAAGAGCATGGAGGGTTATTATGCAGTTTATTAGAAATCTCGCAACTGCCAAAAAAATAATTGGTCTAGTATTGCTAGTCACTATCTTTTTGACTTGTGTCGGCTATGTTGGGTATTACTTTACTGCTAAACTTAGTGACAGCTTAGATAATATGTATGCAAACAGATTACTGCCAGTAAAATATTTAAATGCCATGAGCGCCCACTCCCGGGCCATTGAAGCAAATATTGTCGAATTGTTTCTACCCAATATCGGCAAAGCCCGTGAAAATCATCTTAGCTCTGAAATTACTAATCAGGTTACCGAATTTAACGAACTTATGACTATCTATGAAAAAACCCCACTTGATACTTATGAACAAGAGCGGCTAACCAAACTTAAAGAAGCCTTGAACGCCTATCGCATTGCCCGCAATAAAAGTCTTGATATGGTTATGGCCGGACAAAAGCAACCCGCGTATGAAAACTATGAACAAAATGCATTAAAGTACTTAGATATCACCAATGTGCTACTCAGAGAGTTGGCTGATTACAGCGATACAAAGGCTGCTGCAGCAAACGAGCAAGGCCACCGGGATTCTACAATTGCCGCAACAACAATTCTGGTGGTAGACTCCGCTGACGAGATTGGTCATCTGACGCAGGCCTTTAATACCATGATTGATGATCAGCGCAAAATTGTCAGCACCGTTCGTCAGGCTGCTATTGAACTGGCGGCTGCGTCAGAACAACTGGCAGCCTCCAGCCAGGAGGTATCATCAACAGCCACCGAGGTGGCGCGTAATGTACACGAAGTGGCTCAGGAAGCCGAATCCGGCAACAAGGCTGTAGTGGACACCTCCAAGGTACTGCTCGAATTATCATCGATGATTCAAATTGCCAGAAAGCTAGCCGAATCCTCTGTTAGAAATTCCAAAATCACCTTGAAAACTGCCACTGCTGGTTCCGGGACGGTAGCTGAAGCGGTTACCCGGATGTCAGGGATAAAAGAAAAGACTGTCGAAACAGAAGAACAGATTGCAGTGTTAAGCAGATATTCCGAACAAATCGGCCTGCTGACTGATACGATAACTACGATTGCCAGCCAGACAAATCTTTTGGCTTTAAATGCCGCCATTGAAGCAGCCCGGGCCGGTGAAGCAGGACGCGGCTTTGCCGTAGTCGCCGAAGAGGTTCGCAAACTGGCAGAACAGTCTAACCATGGTGCCAGCGAGGTAGCCGAGCTTGTTAAGAAAATTGCTGAGAGTACGTCTGCTGCTGTTGCTGCAACCCAGCATAGTCGTGCTGAAGTCGAATATGGGGTGTCAGCAGTCAACCATGCCGGTGAAGCCCTGAATAATATTCTAACTGCAGTCAACAGCACAGTCAATGACATTGATAGCATTGGCAATATTACAGCCGATGAGGTTGCAACCTCAGATAAAATCATTAAACTGATTAATACAGTTGCTTCCGGTATTGAAACAACAGCTACAAATGCTGAAGCGGTTTCAGCCTCAACAGAAGAAACAACTGCTACGATGGAGACAATCGCCGCCAGTGCCGAAGAGATGAGTGCCATGGCTAACCACCTGCGCGGCACAGTGGAGAGATTTAAGGTATAGCAGCAGCCAACTCACATGTTACAGGATCAGTCGCTTGGTCAACAATCTAACTGAGAGCGGCATAAATACAAGAGCAACCGCCAACAACACCCCGGCATGCACCAGCAGGCCGGGGTTGATGTTTCCTAACGCCATGGCCCTGCACACCTCAACACTATGATAGATTGGGTTAAACCAGGCAAGCATCTGTGCCCAGGCCGGCATAGAGTTAATTGGAAAGAAAACGCCGGAAAATAAATAAGAGGGTGTTAAAAACAAGGTGACATAGTAATTGAATTTGTCAATATTGTCAGTTATGCCTGTATAGCATATCGCTAAAAGCGAAAACGTCAGACCAGGAATAATGAGAAACAGCGGAATTAAAAGCGCCCACCAGGACTGGACCTGACCAAGGACTGTAATTACAGTCAGGATCACCAAGCCAAATAGTGTACTTTTAAAGGTAGCGTACATAATGTCACCGGCCACAATGTCCCGTACAGTAACCGGACCGGCCAACATGGCCTGAAAGGTCTTTTGATAATGGAGTCTGATAAAACTACCGTATGTACACTCAAAAGAGGCAGCAAACATTGCCGACGAGGCTACCATACCTGGTGCGATGTACTGAATATAAGATAAACCATTGATATCCTGGACAAACGTTCCCAGACCATAGCCCATAGCGGTAAGGTACAGCAACGGCTCAATAAAATTAAACATAATATTTCCAAACCAGATCTTACGGAATACCGCCATATGGCGGGCGAAAATCCTCAGCATCGCCATTACTCTTCTTTCCCCTTGCCGGTAAGTTTTAAAAACACATCTTCAAGATTAGCAGGGCGCAAAAGACAGGCCTGCTTATGTAGCCCCCACCCCTCTAAACAATGCCATAGCGCTTCGCCATCGGCGGCATACAAGAAGAGACCGTCAACCACCGTGATTGCCTCTCCACCCCAGGCGGTTACTTTAGCCTCCAGACCGTCAGGCACTTGAGCCAGCGGCAGGTGTACTTCAACCACGAAGGGGAGGACACAGCGTTCAATTAAGTCATGCGGGCTGCCTTTGTCAAGAATAATGCCTTCATGCATAATTACTATGTGATCACATAACTGCACTGCCTCTTCCATATAGTGAGTCGTCAGGATTAGGGTAACCCCTTCGGCTTTGAGACTCCTCAGTTTTTGCCACACCAGATGCCGGGCCTGTGGATCAAGTCCGGTCGTTGGCTCATCTAAGATGACAATCTCCGGTCTGTTCATGAGGGCCCTGGCAATCACTAAACGCCGTTTAAGCCCGCCTGATAAACTCTCGATAGAGCTTTTTTCTTTGTCCTCCAATCCCATAAAGCCGAGCAACTCCCTGCCGCGCAACCTGGCCTCGACGCGGTTTAAACCATAAATTACACCATATACCTCTAAATTCTCAATAACTGTCAGATCATCATCAAGGTTATCCTCCTGCGGCACAACCCCCAATCTGCCTTTAATCGCCGGCGGCGTCAGCCTGATAGGCTGTTCAAACAGCCATAGTCCGCCTTCTTCAACAGTAGACATGCCGTACATCATTCGCATTGTGGTTGTCTTACCGGCGCCGTTATGCCCCAAGAAGCCAAAACACTGACCAGTTTCTATGGTAAAGGAGATCCCTTTAAGTGCCCGAAAGTTACCATATGTTTTTCCAAGATTCTCAGCCCGGACAACAGTTGAATTCATACAATCCCCTTTCATAAAACAATTGCAGTCGTATCTATATGATACCACTGCAATTACTGTTTGTCTTTACTGAACCCTTTATGCTCAATAAAAAACGCCCCTAAGGACGTGTCTGAGGTCAATATTTTTCAGCTAATTATACTCACAAAAGATTACATTAATTGTGATATTCAATCCCAATGCTCCCGAAGAAGAGAAATATAAACTACTGCCTGGTTGTATTATAATAGGCATAATAACAGGATTAAATGCAGTTGTTAGTGAAATCTGTGTTAGCAGCGTACTTCCTCCATTTAGACTAATGCCTGTATTTGCAGCTGACGATATAGCAGTCGTTGTAGTTGCTGGATAATTCTCATTTAAATTATAGACTGTTTGCGCTGTTAACGAACCGCTCAGAATAGCATTTCTTATGATAGAATAACCAAGGCTGACTGAACTATTTACCAGAATTATTTCTACTGAAGTCATTAAATTGGTGCTATTATTTTGAATCCTGCAGATTACATTCGGCAATCGCAAGTGACAAATTTGCCGCACTGACATATAGCTGTCCATTGCAGGCTTGAGCTGTCACATACGGAATAGTATAGACCGGTTGACTGACTGAAGAGATCAATTTGGTGTTTAATCGCGACAGCTTATGGATGAGTATCACCCCCTTTAATAACTTTATGCAGTGTCACTAACATTAAGACACAGATTATTCACGAAAAAAAGAGCAACTAATATTATATGCAAACAAAAAATAACCGGCTATGATCCCATAAATTGTCTTTACAGGGACCATAGCCGGTTTTAGATACAATAGCACTCTCTTTTATAGACTTCACCATGGAAAAACTATTTTACATCAACGTATGCATCCATTGCACCACCCGGAGCAATCATGGGTGAAACCAGGTCATCTGTAGCAATATTGGCGATAATCATCGATGGTCCCTGCCGCTCCCATGCTGCGGCAAACGCCTGGCTAAATTCTTCCTGGCTGTTCGTTACAGTCGCGGGAATGCCAAAAGCACTGGCAAACGCGGTAAAATCCATC
>JAQSXM010000155.1 GCA_029256645.1 Sporomusa sp.
CTCTAATTCTGTTTTTTCGGCAAACGATTTAAATCCATAGGCCTCTAGTCTGCGCAGCAACACAAGAATCACCCTTACCTGTATATTTAGGTCAATCAAAATTTTACCACGAGCAGTATGGTAATACAAGTAATATAAAAAAGCCTGCAGCATATGCACAGGCTTCTTCACATTAGGTTACATGATTAACGGGGTTCAACAATGAATCTAATAGCAGTACGTTCTTCCCCGTCAATGGTAATCTCCGCAAAAGCTGGTATGGTAATCAAATCAATGCCATTGGGAGCGACAAAACCACGTGAAATCGCAATAGCCTTGATAGCCTGATTAACCGCCCCTGCACCTACTGCCTGCACTTCTGCGGTACCTCTTTCACGCAAAACTGCAGCCAGAGCGCCTGCTACGGATTTAGGATTTGATTGTGCAGATACTTTCAGCACTTCCATTTTTCGCTCTCCTCCTTTGAATTCAGGGCCTATGCTAAAAGGTATTCTGCTTATTTCCTAAAAATTCCTTCTTTTACATGATTTTTAAATCCGATTTATCATATTTTTGTTAAATAGATAGTTTTGTCCACCATACGCAAACAAAAGCGTTCCTTTAGGGATAAGAGAATCAGCAGCAAGGGTTATCTCTGATAGGTTATAAAATTGCTTCAGACTACTAATATTATTATTATGTTGTCCTCTCACTTTAGAACAATCCTGCGGATGATGGCGTATAATCAAAGCTTCTTGGGAACATATTGAATTCTGTTCAATGAATCCAGCAAGCATTAAATAAAAGATATGTGAGTCTACAAGCTCACCAAATGCAGGGTGGTACGGTCCGGCAATGACTGTTTCTTTATTGTCGAGCTCTGTTGAAGCCTGTAATCCAATGCGAATAACAGCAATTCCCTGACGCCCGAAAACAAGTTTCATATAAGCTGAACGCCCAACTGCCTGAGAAAGCGAGAGAGGTTGGTAAATACCCTGTTTATAGAGCCCGGCAAGGGCAGTACCATTGATAACCACGGTCGGATAAATGCGGACAAAATCAGGGGAAAGTGTAAGTACGTGCTGTACCGTCCTAATCAAACTTGGCCAATCCTCTCCCGGAAGACCGGGCATAAGCTGCAAACCACAGCATAAATCAGTCTTCTTTAACAGGGATACGGCATTATTTACAACCTTGCTGTTATGCCCCCGTGCCGCAGTGGCAAGCACAGTGTCGTCCAGAGATTGAACACCTAATTCAACAATTGTTACACCTTGCTTAATCAAATTGTTGACCGTCGACTCACTTATACAATCAGGTCTGGTGGATAGACGAATCCCTTGAATCCGGCCGCTTAAGCGGGCCTCTGTTGCTGGTGCCAGCAAATCATTCTGAACATCCTCAGGCAAAGCAGTGAAACTACCACCATAAAAGGCTACTTCGATGTGCCGTTTTTGATTGATAGCAGCCAATCTCTCATCAATGATTGCTCTGACCTGGTTGGCTGTAACTGGAGTTATTTGTCCGGTTATCCTTTGCTGGTTACAAAAAACACATTGGTGTCTGCAACCCAAGTGTGGAATGAATATGGGAATGATATAATGTTTCATAATACTCCTATACAGAAAGGACGGCCCTCTGGCCGCCCTGTTTTTCTTTATTCAGTTATTGTTCCAAGCTTTGTCAGCGCTTGTCTAGCCGCCTGCTGCTCCGCCTCTTTCTTACTTTTCCCCCAGCCGGAACCCATGCGTTCCCCATTAACAACAACGGCGACTTCAAAAGATTTGTCATGGTCAGGACCGCGCTCGCTAATAACCTCATATGCAATCTTACTATCGTTATTTTTCTGCACGATCTCTTGCAGCCATGTTTTATAGTCTTTAAAGTAGTCACCACTCTCTACCAGAATCAATTCCGATTTCAATTGGTTTAACACATATCTGGCAGCATTTTTAAATCCGGCATCAAGATAAACAGCACCAATAATAGCTTCGAACGCATCTGCAAGGATTGATATCCGTTCCCGCCCACCTGATAGCGCCTCGCCTTTACCTAACAGAAGATATTCACCAATACCTAATTCCAGCGACCTTTTTGCCAATGTTTGCTCGCACACAACCTGAGCCCGTGCTTTCGTAAGCTCACCTTCAGGTAGATGAGGGCATTGACTAAATAAATAGGAACTGATAATCAAATCCAAAACCGCATCGCCTAAAAATTCCAGACGCTCGTTGTGCCTAACATTAGCGCCTTTGGTTTCATTAGCATATGAAGTATGGGTAAGTGCCTGGTGCAACAACTTGTAATCATTAAACGTCACTCCCAACGTTCGGCATAACTCGGCTAATGCCTGTAGGCGAGTTCCATCCAACAGCCCTTTAGTTTCTTTCATAAAGAGCAGATTATCCCTGGTACTTTTTCACCAGGATGGTTGCATTATGGCCGCCGAAGCCAAACGAGTTCGAAAGCGCCACATTAACAACTTGCTCCTGTGCTTTGTTAGGCACATAATCCAGGTCGAGTTCAGGATCTTGGTTTTCATAATTAATAGTTGGCGGAATGATACTATTAGTTATTGTAAGGACAGTAGCGATTGCTTCAATCCCGCCGGCCGCACCTAAGAGATGTCCAGTCATAGACTTAATTGAGCTGACTTTGAGTTTCTTCGCATGCTCTCCAAACAAAGATTTAATTGCCAACGTTTCATTTTTGTCATTAAGCGGTGTTGAGGTTCCATGAGCATTTATGTAATCTACTTCACTAGGCTCAATTCCAGCATCCTTAAGAGCCATAGCCATGCATTTAGCAGCTTGAGCACCTTCAGGTGCTGGCGCCGTAATATGATACGCATCTGCATTAAAACCATAGCCAACTATTTCTGCATAAATTTTTGCACCACGCGCTAACGCATGTTCAAGTGTTTCCATAATAACGATACCAGAACCTTCGCCCATTACAAAGCCGCTACGGTCCTTATCAAAGGGACGTGAGGCCTTTTGTGGCTCGTCATTACGGGTAGACATAGCTTTCATTGCACAAAACCCAGCTACAGCCGTCGGCGAAATAGCCGCTTCTGTACCGCCGGCAACCATAACATCAGCATCGCCGCGCTGGATTATTTTGAAGGCATCCCCAATCGCATTGGTACCTGTAGCGCAGGCAGTAACTACACAGCTGCAAGGTCCTTGCAAACCAAAAGTAATTGAGGTTTGCCCTGCAGGCATATTAGCAATCATCATAGGAACAAAGAACGGACTAATTCGGCCCGGGCCTTTATCAAACAATGTTTTAAACTGGTCGTGAAGCGTATCCATACCACCAATGCCAGTACCAATTAAAGTACCAATCCGGCTGCGGTCTTCTTGATCTAATGCAATTCCAGAGTCTTCAAAAGCCATTTTAGCGGCAGCAATCGCAAACTGAGTGCAGCGATCCATACGCTTAGCTTCTTTTTTATCAATATATTGGGTCGGATCGAAGTCTTTTACTTCTCCGGCAATTTGAGTAGTATATTCGCTGGGGTCAAAACGAGTTATGCGGTCAATACCTGACTTACCGGCAAGCAAAGCTTGCCAAAAATTCTCTGTGCCAATGCCAACAGGTGTGATCGCACCTATCCCTGTTATTACAACGCGTTTTTTCAAAAAAGGTCACCTCACTAGTTTATTTCTTCAACTTCTTTAAGAAGCCGTGTAAAAATTTCTTTGACAGGTAAGATTTCATCTATTTTATGAATATACTCACCGGTAAATACCAACCCGGTATCAATATCCCCCTGCTGGGCCCGAATGAGCGCATTGATTATACAAAAGTTCTGCTCACAATGTTTTAAGCAGGCTACACAGGTTTTAGGACCATCGACAGTACATTCAAGAATTTTCTTAGCAAAAGGATTTTTTATAGCTCGCCCCGGTAATCCTACCGGACTCTTTATTAAGACCACATCTTCGTGTTTAGCCTTAAGATAAAATTCTTTTAGAGCTGGAGCGGCGTTAGACTCCACACTAGCGGCAAACCTTGTACCCATTTGTACGCCATCAGCCCCAAGTTTCATTACTTCAACAATATCCTGGCCAGATATGATCCCACCAGCCCCAATTACAGGAATGCTTACAGCCTTCTTAATGTCAGGTAAGAGTACATGCAAAGATTGGTCTGTCCCCAAATGCCCACCGGCTTCTTTTCCTTCGACAATAATTGCCGCAGCACCTAGTTTTTCCGAAATTTTGGCGGCTTTAACAGATGACACAATAGGCACGATTGGAGTACCAGACTTTTTCCCCATAGGGAATACATCACGAGAAAACCCAGCTCCTGCAACTACCAAATCAATCCCCTCATCAATGGCAGTATCGACATAGCGGGCAAACTCTCTGGCCGCCACCATAATGTTTATTCCAATTATCCCCTTCGTTAAGCTACGGGCCAAGCGAATTTCATGACGCAATTCCTCAAATGCCATGCCAGATGCTGCAATAAGTCCGATACCGCCAGCTTCAGCCACTGCTGCTGCCAAACGGGCAGTTGAAAGTCTTATCGCCATGCCCCCTTGGATAATAGGAATCTTAGCAACAAGTTGGCCAATTTTAAGCTCCGGAAGTTTCAAGTAACAACTCCTCCAATCAATAACCCTACCATTAGCTACTACAAATCATTACCTTTAAGAAAGTCCCGCGAAAAAAGCTTCCACGGGACTTTCTTCGTCTACCAAAGGTAATGTCTCACTCCGACGACGGTAAAACGTTAAATTACGCCTGTTTTTCCTTGTCTATGTACTCTACAGCGTCTTTTACTGTTTTAATTTTTTCAGCTATTTCGTCCGGAATTTCGATGCTGAATTCCTCTTCAAAGGCCATAATCAGTTCAACAATATCCAGCGAATCAGCGCCGAGATCGTCAATGAAAGTAGAATTGATAGCTACGTCTGCTTCATCAACGCCGAGCTGCTCAACAACGATTTCTTTAACCTTGTCAAAAGTTGTCATGATGGGTGTTCACCTCCTTCCAAGGCGTTTTTTCTAAACCATCTATTACATTACCATACCACCGTCAACATTTAAAGTCTGCCCGGTAATATAATTTGCAGATTCGGTTGCTAAAAATACTGCAGCAGCGGCTACATCTTCAGCGGTTCCCAGACGATTAAGCGGAATTTTTGTGGCTAAATCCACTTTAACCTGCTCAGACAGACCATGCGTCATGTCGGTGGCAATAAAGCCTGGCGCAATGGCATTGACGGTTATACCACGTGAGGCCAATTCTTTTGCCATAGATTTGGTAAACCCAATAACACCAGCCTTGGCAGCAGCATAGTTTGCCTGCCCGGCATTGCCCATAACCCCGACAACTGAAGTCATATTGATTATTTTACCGCTTCTTTGCTTCATCATAAATTTAGATACTGCCTTAGTACAATAGAATACCCCTTTTAGGTTGGTATTCATCACAGCATCCCAATCCTCATCCTTCATGCGCATCAGCAGTGAGTCACGGGTTATCCCGGCATTGTTGACCAATACATCAATTTTACCATAGGCCTCGATCGTTTTCTTCACCAAGATTTCTACTGCTTCAGCATTGGCAACATCCGCCTGAATGGTAATTGCATCGCCACCTTTATCGGTGATAGCTTTACGCACTTCTTCAGCAGCCTCAGCATTACCCGCATAATTGATTACTACTTTTGCACCAACATTTGCCAGTGCAATAGCTACTGCCCGACCAATCCCTCTGGACGCCCCGGTAACAATTGCCACATGTCCATCTAAATGCATTTTAGCGAACCTCCTTAAAATAATCAAGGATTTTTTCTAAAGAAGCCGCATCTTCAATATTTAATGTTTCCATCTCTTTGGCTATTTTCTTGGTAAATCCGGTAAGAACTTTACCAGGACCGACTTCAACAAACGTAGTTACGCCATGCCCTACAATTTGTGCTACACAATCTTCCCAGAGTACTGGATTAGCGGCTTGTTTTACCAGTAATTCTTTAATAGCGCCGCCTTGAGTCACCGGTTTGCCATCAACATTTGCTACTACCGGAATTTCCGCCTCTTTAATATCAACTTTATCCAGTTCAGCGCTCAGTCTTTGGGCTGCCGGCTGCATCAGCGTACTATGGAATGGGGCACTTACAGGTAATGAGATTGCCCGTTTTGCCCCGGCAGCTTTTAAAAGTTCACTTGCTTTTTCAACAGCCTGGGTGGTACCGGCAATAACAATTTGACCAGGGCAGTTGAAGTTTACTGCCTGCACGGCACCAACTTCAGCTTCTACCTGTTGACAAATCTCAACAACTTTATCGCGCTCAAGTCCCATAATAGCAGCCATACTTCCTTCACCAAGCGGTACAGCCTCCTGCATAAACTGCCCGCGTTTTCTTACCAGCTGAACCGCATCACTAAAAGCGAGCGAGCCTGCGGCAACTAAGGCGGAATACTCTCCCAGACTATGACCGGCCACAATATCAGGTTTAATACCGTGTTGCTTTAAGACTTCGTAACAAGCCACACTCACAGTCAAAATAGCAGGTTGGGTGTTATAGGTCTTCTTTAGTTCTTCTTCCGGACCATTAAAACACATATCGGTAATTGAAAAACCAAGAGCTTCATCAGCTGACTTGAAAATGGACCGGACTATATCATACTTCTCATACAGCTCTCTTCCCATGCCTACAGCCTGAGATCCCTGTCCCGGAAAAACAAATGCCAGTTTTCCCATTTCTTTCCCTCCTTATGTATTTGTCGAATATTTACAGTTTTTGAGTAAGTTCAGCAATAACCTTAGGGATGTTATGCACGATATCCTGCATAATTTCATTAACGGGGCGAATTTCAGTGATCATACCCGCTATCTGTCCAACCATAACCGAGCCGTAATCTACGTCACCATCGCGCACGGCTGCTTTTAGCTTGCCAACACCTAGCTGGTCAAGCTCTTCAATTGTTGCACCGCGTTTTTCTAATTCTGCAAAGTCACGGGTGAGTTTATTGGCAATAACCCTGACAGGATGTCCTGTCGATATGCCGTTAATAATAGTAGACCGTTCTTTGGCTTTGACAATTGCGGCCTTATAGTTTGGGTGAGCTGTACACTCAACAGAAGCTGCAAACAAGGTTCCAATTTGCACACCCTGAGCACCTAAAGCCAACGCAGCCACTACACCACGGGCATCACCAATACCACCGGCAGCGATAACCGGCACACTAACAGCATCAGCAACCAACGGCACCAACGCCATAGTTGTTACTTCCCCTACATGTCCACCGCTTTCCATGCCTTCGGCAATAATAGCGTCAATACCTACACGCTCTAAACGCTTAGCCAACGCCACAGATGCCACTACAGGAATAACTTTGGTACCGATTGCCTTCAGTGCCGGGATGTATTCACCAGGATTCCCTGCGCCGGTAGTAACCACAGCCACCCGTTCGTCAATGACTACCTGCATAACCTCTTTGACAAATGGTGACATGAGCATAATATTGACACCAAAAGGTTTTTCTGTCAAACTCTTAGCCTTGATGATTTCTGCTTTGAGTGCATCAGGCGGCATATGTCCGGCG
>JAQSXM010000156.1 GCA_029256645.1 Sporomusa sp.
TTCCTGTACTTGCAAACCGCCAATGCGCGGATGGGGCCGTCCCCCGGAGGTTACCACAACAGCAACCAGAATCTCATCTGCCGCCGGCGCATCATGCAGTCGTACCTCCATAGCGTCATAGTGGGTTCTGACAAAAGCGGCATCTTTATAGTGTACAGGTACGTCCAGCGAGGTTCCCGGCCCCCCCAGCTTTTTGGCTGAAGGAATGATGGCCTTGCCACCGCTGACTGCTTCCCGCATCGGTTTGCCCAGCTTAGGATGGAGAATGGCTGCACCATGCTCTAATTCACCATTCATGCCGATAATAGCTCCTTTGCCATAACTCTCGGCCTGTTCGGGATTTATGCCCATCGCCGCAACTGCCTTCCGGGCCAGCAAACCGCCCAGATATTCGCCAATATCGCTGAGCAGGCTCAGGTCCTCTGCATATTCACCGGCAAACGGGTTTTTTATAACCGCTGCCGCCGCGCATTTCTTGAAAGGTTTATCAACCGCTTTCTTGCCGTCCATACAAACCTCTTCCACAACTGTAACAATTTTGCGTATTGTCAAATCCATCGCTCTTTACCTCCAATAGCTATTTATCAAGAGACCTTTAACTTATCTCCCCTATTTCAACAAGAAAACCCTCCGGAATCATGACCAGCTGCTGCTGGACAAAAATCGCCGCTCCTTCAATGACTCCTTGTTTATATAATTCAGCCGCTCGCGCCCACCCCTGCCTGAGTGCCGTTTCCACCACCGCCGGTGGCAACAACCCCACTTCCCGCACAACCTGGTGGCCACGAATATCGGTATTGGGGTCAAGCTGCTCAGCCCAGGCCAGTTTAATCGCCGGGTGCTCGACATAGGTGGCATTGCCCAGGCTGGTGGCGCAGGCATCAGCGACCGCCGCCGTACCGGCCGCCACTACGGCGGCGGTGGCGATTCCTTTGGTAAAACTGCGCCCACCCAGGCCGCTTGTGGCAATACCGCCAATCCCCCGCCCCGTGTCAAGGGGCAGAACATGGGTAGGCTGCAGGCCAAGCGCCGGTGCCACCCCTACCGCAGTTGTCCAGGGACCGGTCAGCCTGACAGCTATATCGCCCCCGTTATTGACAATAGCTTTCGCTGCCCCCTGCGCCAGCAGCCAGTCGGCAGTCAGGTCGGCAATTGTGCCGGCTACCGCCGCCATCGGCGTCAGGGTTACATCACCTGCCCGCTTTACAGCTGCCAGCATACACTGCAGCACGTCCGGCAAACCGTCAGTGGCTATTATGGCCTGCTGCGGGCTTGCTGCTGTTTTTTGGTAAACAGCCAGTTCGGCCAGCACAGTCTTGGCATACCCTGCGGCCTGTTGGGCCAGCTCGGTCAGCGGACCGCTGCCTCCCTGCGCGCTAATCGTCATTTGCATTGGACCATAGTCCAGTTTTACCAGCCCCGGAGCAGTCACTGCAATCATGATTTAAACATCCTTTTTTACTGTAGCCACCGGTTTAACGGCGGCAGTATGACCGCCAATTTTTTCAAATGTTGCCCGCGTCATGGTATATTCAACCGGCGCCACGGTGGCTGGTGTCGCTACCCAGGTAAAAGCCTGCGGTACCACTTTTTCCACATCAACCATGAAGTTAATGCCACCGCCTGGCAGAATATAGGTTGGAGCCCCGCCGATTGTCAGCTTAACCTCGCCTTGATGCACCGCCTGCGAGAGCTTAATCGGATAAGTGGTTACCCCGGCCCGGGCACTGCCGCCCGTGCCCCCCACATATACCGCCGATACACGGGCTTCCTCACAGTTGGCGGCAATCAGGTCAACTACAGCCTGAATCTCAGCAGTCAACGGAATTTCTGTTACCGTACCGTCAGACTGCACGGCTAAAAGCCCTGCCTGCTGCCCGGTCGTCTCAGTAACCAATATCTGCAGCCCCGGTTTAGCCAGGTTCATATCTACCATTTTTACTGCCTGTAACGGTCCGGCGATGTTGGTACCACCCCAGCCATGACCTTGTTCACCGAAATAACGCCCGCGGGTGCTTTTTCGTCCGTTTGGGATAACACCACTGTAGGTCATCCCAACCTCTTCCCCGGCCCGGTGCTCAGATAATAAACCAATGACGTGATGATCCAGGATAATGGCTTCATCGACAACGCTGCTTAACTGGGCGGCAAACATACCAACAGTTGCACTGCCACAGCCAACCCGCATTTTCTTTTCGGTCACACCGTCAATGATCGGGGGCTGTCCCACGGTAATGTCCAGCGTACTGCCTTTTTCCACCTGTAATACCATCCGCTCACCATTTGCCAGGCCGACAATGGTCCGGGCTGCCGCAAAGCCATGTTTACCGCTTAAGATGTTGGCGCCGCCGATTGATAACATCTTGGCGCCATACTCCTCGGTATCCACCATGCCGATTGCAGCGCCGTCCCTGAACACGCGTGCCCCTTCTGCCCCAATATGAGCATTGGCATCGATTTTAACCTTAATGCCACTATAGCTGAGCGGCGCCTCGGTAACCACGGTGATTACCTCAATATCGCGTACTCTATCTGCTACTATATGCGGTGCCGGTTTACAACAGGGGTATTCAGTCCCTGCCCCAACAGCCGTGATCAGCGGGCGGTCCGGTATTTCCGGATATAACTTGCCGGCCCGGTCACTTGCCGCTACTAACTCACGATTGCGGATAAGCGTACCATTAACATTGGTATACCGGCGGCAAGCCCCTTCAAAACCAGGCTGGATCGCGCACTGTACCGGGCAAGCCCGGCAAACGGCAGCACCGTCAGCTACAATGTCATTCCGGCTGACTGCGCCGCAGGGACAAACCCGCAGACAGATACCGCAACTGGTACAGTGAATACCTAACTGTGCTATTTTATCGATTAAAGCAACCGCACCTGTGGGGCAGTTCTTTATGCAAAGCCCGCAGCCTTTGCACAGGCTTTCTTCAATTACAATCACATGTGTGTCCCCCTTAAACCGGCCTATCGTTACCTTGCCTAATAGCGTTACCGCTAGCCTTTAACAGGCGTAACACCCGTTCCGGACTAACCGGCAATTCGGTAACGCGAATGCCAACCGCATCATACACGGCGTTGGCAATCGCGGCAGCCGTCGGAACAAGTGAGGTTTCCCCCAAGCCTTTCGCACCAAAAGGTCCGGTATCGGCCGGCTCTTCCACAATGATCGAATGCA
This sequence comes from Sporomusa sp., assembly GCA_029256645.1. Next base: position 3,182 of record JAQSXM010000156.1, read on the forward strand.
CGGCCGGCACATCAAGCGAGGTAGGAATAAGGTAAGTGGCAAACGAGGGTGTTTTAATCCTGCCCCGGTCTTTCTTTACGTCTTCATAGATACCATAACCCAACCCCATAATGCTTCCCCCCTCAATCTGGGCTTCCACCTGGAGAGGATTGACCGCTTTGCCCACATCATGGGCCGCATAGATATTTAATACCTCTACCTGCCCGGTTTCAGTGTCAACTTCAACCTCAACGGCCTGGCTGCCAAAAGCATAGGCCTCATATGGCGCACCGGCGCCTGTAGCATTGTCAAGTCCGGTAGTTGTTGGATTAAACCACCCATGGCCGATTGTCATTTTCCCTTTGCTCCGGCAGGCGGCTAATATCTCTTTAATCGTTTTACGGAACTGCTCTTGCTGCCCCTGAACAGTAACCCAGCCGTCCTTCAGCACAATCTGAGCAGCCGGAACACCAAAACTCTCAGCTGCCACTTCCAGTACGATTTTTTTCGCTTCCCTGGCAGCACGCAAGGCAGCATTCCCGGAAATATAAGTCTGGCGGCTGGCAGAGGTTGCACCACCATCAGGCGTAACCCCGGTATCGGCGGAGATAACATGGATATCATCAAAGGAAATCCCTAATTCTTCAGCAACAATCTGGGCGATGATCGTATTAGATCCCTGCCCGATATCAGCGGCGCCAACCATCAGGTTCACCGTACCATCATCCAAAAAGTCAACATATGCCCCGGCCGGATTAGGCAGACCGGTATTGCCGATACCATAAAACATACAGCCAATACCATATCCCCGTCTCTTTACAGTGTCCGTCCGGGCTTGTCCATTGATATGCTCCTGCACTTTAGCATAAGCGGCGGTAAGTGTGCTATCAATTCCGCCCCCGGTTTCAAGTATCTGTCCGGTTGCTGTAACACTATTCTCCTTGAGTGTATTGATTAAACGTACCGCCAGTGGACTGATGCCGGCTTTCTCCGCAACCATATCCATCTGCTGCTCATAGGCAAAGGCGATTTGGGGCACCCCGAAACCGCGCATGGCCCCGGCTGTTGGATTGTTTGTATAGATGGTATATGCATCCACCCGTACATGCGGTACTTCGTAGGGACCGGTGGCATGAACAGCCAGGCGGGTGATCGGCGCCGGTCCATAGGAGGAATAAGCCCCCGTATCGGCGATCGCCACCACATCAATGGCCAGCAGCTTGCCATTCTTATCGGCCGCTGTTTTATAGCTTATTGTGCATGGGTGTCGTTTAGGGGAGGCAACTAAGGATTCTTCCCGTGTATATACCAGTTGAACCGGGCGTTTTGTACGTACGGCCAGGAGAGCCAGAAAGATTTGTACCGACACATCCAATTTACCGCCAAAACCACCGCCGGTGGGAGCCTGGATCACTCTAACCTTATTGCTGGGCATCGCCAGATTGCGGGCTACTTCCCGGCAGTCAAAATGCGTATTCTGGGTTGAGGCTTTGATGACCACGACATCACCATCCAGGTACGCCACCCCGGCCTCAGGCTCAATATACGCATGTTCCTGCATTTGCGTCCGGTAGGTTTGTTCTATGATAATATCGGCACCGGTAAAAGCCGCCGCTACATCACCTTTGCGGATCTTGCGCAAAGCCAGTATGTTGCTGTCGCCATGAACCTTGGGTGCGTCCGGACGCATAGCCTCTTCAGCATCAAATACCGGCGGCAGCTCCTCGATTTCAACGTTAATTAACCCTAATGCCTGTATCGCCAGTTCTTCCGTTTCCGCTGCCACCACGGCCAGCGCATCACCAATTTTACGTATTTTATCATATACCAAAACAGGTTCATCTTTGATAACAATGCCATGAGCATTACTGCCAGGCACATCTGCCGCTGTCAGGATCGCAACGACCCCGGGCAAAGCCTTAGCTGCCGCCACATCAATACTTTTCAATAGGGCATGCGGTACTTTACTCCGGAGCACTTTGGCATAGAGCATAGCCGGCAATTTAATATCTGCGCTAAACTTGGTCTTTCCCAACACTTTATCCAGAGCATCTTTACGAATCACTGATTTTCCGATTACGGAGAAATCTCCCATCTATGCCAACTCCTTTGGAGACTCATCGTTTTTGCTTGACTACTTTTTCGATCGCATTGGCTATTTTGGTATAGCCGGTACAACGACAGAGATTACCGGCTATAGCCCCCATAATCTCTTCCCGGTCCGGGTGGGGATGCTTATCTAATAACACTTTAGCGGATAGAATCATACCTGGGGTACAAAAGCCACACTGTACTGCGCCCTCTTCAATAAAAGCCTGTTGCAGCGGGTGCAGTTGCTCATAATCACCCAATCCTTCAATCGTAACTACTTCCCGGCGGTCAACCTGAGCTGCCAGCACCAAACAGGAATTAGCTGTCACCCCATCAATAATCACAGTACAGGCGCCACAATCGCCTTCACCACAGCCAATTTTTGTCCCGGTAAGACCGAATTCCTGACGAATAACATCCACCAGCCGCTGGTCAGGCTCAATCGCGACTGTCACTTCTTTACTGTTAAGAACAAAATTAATCGTTACCTTTTCCATCATATCTCCCTACCTAACTTATTCAGCCCAGGCTTCTTCCAATGCTCTCTTAATCAAAACCCCTGCCGTCTGCTGGCGGTACACAGCTTCCGAGCGCACATCATCAATTGGTTTGACCGTCTCCACAACCTTATCAGCCGCTTGCTGAATGAGGCTGTGGGAAATAACCTGGCCCAGCAAGATGCTTTCCGCCTCTGTTGCTCTAATCACAGTAGCTGCCACAGAACCAAGAGCAAGCCGTACCCCAGTCACCTTCCGGGTGTTTTCTTCAACCTCCAGCCAAACAGCGGCATTGACCACAGCAATGGCTAACGCTTTGCGTTTGCCTAATTTCTGAAAGCTGGAGCTTTGACCAGGCTGCTGGGCCTGAAAAGTAATCGCAACTATGATTTCTCCAGGCTCCAGCACGGTACGGCCAGGGCCGGTAAACAAATTACTAAGGCTAATCTCCTTAATGCCGCTGCCTGTCGCTACTTTTACCTGTGCCCCATAAGCAATCAGCACCGGAACCGTATCGGCAGCAGGAGAAGCATTGCCGATATTTCCGCCGATTGTTCCCGTGTTCCGGATTTGCGGTGAACCTACCAAACCGGCTGCTTTTGCCAATGCCGGGGCATAGCGGTTAATCACTGCTGATTCGTATACCTGTGAATGAGTCACAGCAGCCCCAATCGTAATTCTGCCATTGTCCCAGGTGATGCCGCCCAGTTCCTCCAGCCTGCTAATATCGACAATTGCCACAGGATCAATTAGTTTTTCTTTTAGCTTCACCATAAGATCTGTTCCACCGGCAATAAGGTAATAACCGGAATTCTCTTTAATTAATTGAACTGCCTGCTGTAGTGACTCTGCTCTCACATATTTAAACTTACTCACAGCGCTGCTCCTTTCCCTATAACCAACCAAAAACCTGTCAACATACCACTTGTTTAGCAGTTGAAGTTTCTATAATCCTGTAGCTTTATATCACTACAGTGACAAACTCCCAAAATCCTAATAACCTGGGCAAGAATCCGCTGCGCCGACAACATGCGTTGTTTTATCAATAATACTTTGTCCGGCTCATTCGAGAATCTTTGTAAAGCATTTTCAAATCTCTCTTCAACGCTAACGATTTGCCCCTCATGGGTCAATTTATCGGCAAGAAAGACGATGGCTGCTTCATCCAACGTGCTCTTATCATCAAATATCAGATCCATATGGGTGGCAATAATCCCGGCAAGGCGCGGATACCCATACCTTTTCATTAGCTTGGCTCCCTGGCGCGCATGGTGCGGTTTCCCTTTGGCAATATCGTGCAATATACCGCCAACCTCGACTGCAGTGCTATTCAAATGCAATCCCGCCTTGTTCAACTTGTCGGCTAATTGCCGTCCGGCCGTTGCTACTGCCAGGCTGTGTTGGATAACCTTATTTGAGGGTTGGCTGTCTTTCAACAGGGCAACCGCGTCCTCACAGGTAGGCAACGCCTTGCCCAGACGATAATCATTCAATTCTTCATAGTCCGCGGGGGTATCTATATCAAGCAGCACCCCCCGGTCAGGCACTTCGACATTGATAGCCGGTGCCAAACACTCCAGCGCGCTCTTAAGCGTGCCTGAGCCTGCCACAGCAAGGATATTGCCGAAATACTTACCACTAATCAGCGGCGGGTGGCCCCTCCGCCCCCTGAAAACAGGATATACCACAGCCGAATCTGTTTGGCGGAATTTCCTTAGCATGGTTTTAATACTGGTTTGCTTCACCATCGGTGTATCGACAGGCAGCAGCAACACACCTTCCGGTTGC
>JAQSXM010000157.1 GCA_029256645.1 Sporomusa sp.
CCGGCTTGCTGGCAGTGTTCTGTCAGCATTTTTTCATATTTGCGATGAATCATTAGCGGTTTACCTGCCAGCTCAGCCAGGTTGACCTCCGGGGAGTTACCGCCAAGGGTGTTGCTATGCCCGGCTTTAAAGGTAATCACAAGCGGCTCGTGCGGTAGCTCTATGGATTCATAGACTTCAGTATCGAAAGGGACTCGTACCATGCCGATGTCAACAATGCCTTTGTCGAGCAGTTCAGTGATACGCCGGCTTTCTCCTTCGCGCAAGCGAAAGAGCACATGGGGGTAACGCTCTCGGAATATACGGATAAGATCAGGTAAAAGTGTGACCCAGGAGGAGGTAACCGCGCCGATTGAGAGGGTGCCGCGCAGCCCTGTATCGAACTCCTTTAACTCCCGGATCGTGTTAGTCGTCAGTTCCAGTATCTGCTCAGCCCGGTGTCGCAGCAGATCACCGGCTTCAGTTAGTTTTACTCTGCGTCTGCCACGTTCAAATAGTTGAACGCCAAGCTGTATTTCTAATTGCTTCATTTGCCTGCTAAGCGGTGGCTGGGCGATATGCAGGCGTTTGGCGGCAGCGGTTATACTTCCCTCTTCGACAATAGCTAGGAAGTACTGCATGTCTTGGATATTCATGATCATCCTCCGGCATACCTAAAAAGTATGGTAAGTGATTGTATTTAGTATTTTACGTATAGTAGTAGACTTGTTACAATCATACGCAAGAACTATGCTTTTAGTCAACGGTATTTTTCGGAGGGGTTTGCATGAATTTTAGTACTGTACATCTGTTGGGGTTTTTGGCCACAATAATGATAGTTTTTTCGATTGGCATCTATTCAGCTCGCCGGGTAAAATCAGCAGAATCGTTTAGTCTTGGCGGGCGTTCGGCAGGACCTGCTATCGTATCGGGAACGATTGCCGGTACAATTATTGGCGGTGCCGCTACCATCGGTACGACACAACTGGCGTATTCAGCAGGTTTATCAGCATGGTGGTTTACACTTGGGTCTGGTATTGGTTTTTTAGTGATGGGAATTTTCTATGCAAGCCCGTTGCGCAATACTGGCCTTGAAACTATTTCTCAGTATCTTGTTCTGAATTATGGACGGCCAATGGGGCCTCTGACAAGCATTATTTCTTCTGTGGGGATCTTCTTCAGTATAGTGGCAAGTAGTTTGTCGGGGATTCATTTGCTAACAACACTTTTTGGTTTTGCGTCATGGCAAGCGGCGGTTGTTACTGTCTTTTTAGTTGCGGCTTATGTTTTTTGGGGTGGGATGCAGGGAACCGGTATATCTGGTCTGATGAAAGTGGCGATCATCTATGTAACGCTATTTTCGGCAGGCTGGTTTGCCTTTCAGTCTTTGCAGCAATTGCCCAGTATCGAGGCGGCACTTCCCACGTCTACATGGTTTAGCCTGTTTGGGGCTGATGTGTGGGGCGGTATTGGGAATGTATTCTCGCTTGTTGTCGGTATCATTTGTACCCAGACATATATCCAGGCAATATTTGCGGCGCGCGATTCGCAGACTGCCCTGATCGGTACGTGCACAGCGGCAATGATAACCATTCCGGTAGGATTGCCGTCTGTCGCGGTGGGTATGTTTATGCGGGTCAATTATCCTGATATACTGCCGATTGATGCATTGCCAATGTATATGTTAAATCATATGCCGGCCTGGCTTGGTGGCATTGGCCTTGCCGGTCTTTTAATCTCGGTTGTGGGTTCGATTGCCGGTCTTTTACTGGGAATTGCCACCATGGTTGCCCGTGATATCTTTCATGGGGTGGTTGGTGTTAGCGACAGCCGCAACCTACTGTGGATTACCCGTATTACCATTGTCGTGGTGGCGTTTTGTGCCATGCTGACAGCGCTGGCTAATCTGCAGTCATTTGTGCTGAGCTGGAACTACTTGTCGATGGCTTTGCGTGGTGCAGGCGTATTTTTACCATTAACGCTGGCTGTGTTTCTGCCAGGTGTTTTAAAGAAAAATTGGGCTATTTTTTCGATGGTGCTGAGTACGTTATTTGCGATTACTGGCTATGCACTACTATCGCTGTCTGTAAATCCGTTATACACCGGTATGGCGGCAAGCGTGCTGATTATTTTGTGTGGGAGTTGCTTTTCCTGGTTTACCCAGCGGAAGCATGTGCTTGAGTAGCCAAAGAAGCAATAAAATCAAGTTAACACATCGCCGGGGTAAGCCATTTCTCACGGTGATAAATTAACGGGTTTTTACATCAAATGCAGGCCCGGCCCATTCCAACTCGATTAGTTTCCCGCGTTCGATGAGCAATTCTAGGTAAAATCGCAGCACCTAGGCCACAGATAGTACATTGTTTGATGGCACCAATGCTTGATAGTTCCATGAGTGCTCCAGGCTTAACGGTGTATTCTTTAAGCATGGTGAGAATTAAAGGGCGATAGCCGCAGCCTGGTAATGTGAGGATAAGGCAATGACTGGAAAAATCAGGGGGGCTAATTTTCTTTTGCTGGGCCAGAAGATGAAACGGGCTTGCTACCACTGTCATCTTTTCGTCGTGCAGTGTTGTACAATTATTTCCCGGGAATTAACTGTATCGGTCAGTACTAACGCAATAAAACCGGAAATTGAAGTGTTTGATGCGGCAATGATTAATAACGCAGTTAATCTACAAAAGGCAGGTCTTTTAATAGGGCCGAAAGGGATCACTGCCGGCCACTGCCAAAAATCTATTCTTTCTGATAGATAGTTTACCGCATGATGCCGTATGGAGTGTTTAAGTATGGGCAGAGATCTGGCTGCACCGGCAGACGTCAAAAGAATTTGGGGGATTCCCTCCGCTAGTTTAGCTTGTTGCTAAGGATGCTTTTAGTCCTTCAAACAAGACAGAACCACCGTCCCTTCGTCTGGTGGGGTCTATACAGGATTATTTTAAAAAATACGCAGTTTTTTAATTTTTGTCAATACAGGCAAAGATTATATTGACAATCGTACACCGGGATGAGTATAATCATGTTAATAATAAAATACTAGATATAGTGATGACGGAAAAAAGTAATTTTGTACTTTCCATGCAGAGAGCTAGTGGTTGGTGTGAACTAGCTGGAAATACTCAATGAAGTTCCTTCCCGAACTGCAGGCTGAAGGTTATAGTAGGCTGCGCCGTTTTGTCTACGTTACAGACTTAAAGTAGATCTTATGATTTAAACAGGGTGGTACCGCGGCTTTTCGCCCCTTAGGTACTTCCTTTTTTATTTTTTAAGATCTAAATTGGGTGGTACCACGGTAACTATCGTCCCTCTTCATAAGAGGGGCGATTTTTTTTCTATAGCCGGCATAGAAAAAAAGTAAAGATGCTTATATTTTTAGGAGGTTACTTATGAATATTCCTTTTATTATTGTTTGCTTGTACATTGTATTACTATTTATGATCAGCTATTATGCAAAACGGCGTTCAGCCGGCAGTGCAACAAACTATGTACTTGCCGGCAGACAGCTTACCACTCCGCTTATTACTGTATCTATTGTGGGGCTTGCGGTTGGCGGGGCATCAACTATTGGTGTTGCCGAACAAGCCTACAAGGTCGGCCTTTCTGCAGGCTGGTATACAACCGCCTGGGGATTAGGGGCGATCGCCATGGGCTTGTTAGTTGCAAAAAAATACCGTGAGCTCAATATCACAACAATCCCCGAGTTGTTAGGGCGTTATTATGATAAAAAAGGCATGATCGCTGGGATCGCCTGTCAAATATTAATTCAACTTGTGGTCATGTCGCTGCAATATATCGCAGGGGGCAGTATTCTCTGCGCTTTAATGCCTGAAGTCTTTACCCTGACTACCGGCATGCTGACAAGTGCTATTGTCTTTATCGGTATTACCTCAATCGGCGGTATGTGGTCTGCCAGTTTATCCAATCTGTTAAACGTCAGCCTGAAATATGTAGGCATCATCCTGGCCACCATTGTCGGGGTGACACATGCCGGCGGTATGGCTAATATTCAGGCCAATCTTCCTGCTAATGTACCTTATCTGGATATGATTGACGGTGTCGGCATACTCGGTATTATTAGCTGGATCGTGGTATTGGTAACAGTTAACCTTTCGCTGCAGAGTATTATTCAGATATCGCTGGGGGCCAAAGATGTAAAAACCGCTCAACGCGGCTTTATTATCGGTGGATTGATGATGCTGCCGATTGGTTTTGTCAGTGCCCTGCTGGGGGTTATAGCCAAATCCATGTTCCCTAATGTTAGCCCGGCCCTGGCTCTCCCGATGACCATCATGTCTTTGGACCCGGTGCTCGCAGGAATTACCCTGGCCGCTCTTTGGGCAGCCGATGTATCAACAGCCTGTAACCTGCTGCTTAGCTCGGCGACCTTATTCTCACAGGATATTTACAAAAAATTTATAAACCCCAGCGTAAGCGAGAAAAACTTCCTCGTTACCACCAAAATAGCGGTGGTGGCTCTAGGTTTGCTTACCCTTACGCTGGCTATGACTATTAGCGGCATTATCAGCACCCTGATGATTGGTCTTAGTCTTACAGCTGCCTTTAGCGTTATTGTATTGTTTACCCTTTTCGCTCCAGGTCTTTGCCGGAGAAATTCCGCTTTCTATACAATATTGACCGGGGTCATAGTATTGATTCTATGGCAAACAACCCCGGCTGTCCGGATATTCCCACATGTTATCTATCTTGAATGGCTTGCTTGCCTAGCTACGTTCTTCCTAATCTATTTGGTGGATTCGAAACCAATAGCTAGCACTGAATATGCGAACTAACGGCAGTACGACCCCAAACACAAAAGAGAAAGACCTGAAATGTTCATTTCAGGTCTTTCTCTTATAATATACCAAGTTCAGGTGATGTTAACGCCTGATCTCGGCAAGCACCTCGTTAATATCCGGTAGTTCAGGAATTGGATACACCTTTACCCAGAGCACCTTCCCTGTCTCATCAATCAGGATATTAGCCCGTTCGGAAAAGCCTTCGCCTTCACGAAACAGCCCATAGGTCTGTGCGACCTGGCCGTGTGGCCAGAAGTCTGCTGGCAGCTTGGTCCGGGTAATCTCAAGTTCTTTAGCCCACGCATTTTTGCTTGGATAAGCGTCAACACTTAGTCCTAAAGGTACGGTGTTGTATTTTTCCATTTCCTCATAATTAGCTTCCAGTGATTTCATCTGTTCGGCACAAACTTTAGTCCAGGCTAGCGGATGCCACGATAACAATACTTTTTTTCCCCGGTAGTCAGATAATTTCACGTCCTGTCCACGGTTGTCTTTCAGCACAAAGTCGGGAGCATAATCACCTACAGTAATCTGTTTCATAGTAGTTACCTCCTATGTATTAGTGAGTTTTCTTACTAAAGTTATACCGCTGCATAGTAGTATTTCCATAACGGTATCCAAAAAAAACTTTATCAAATTTAACTAGATTATGGATAATAATTCTATGATGATCTGAATTCTCCTGCGTAATTAACAGGCTTAAAAAAACTAGAATTATTTGATTAATGCGCTTGACAGTCTACTCATGTTAAATGCGCGTATCTATCGTCACGATCCCGGTTAAAATATTTCCAGAAATAGTTGACAAAACAGGCAAATAATAATATTATTTAAGTGATAAATATTATCAATGAAAGGTGTGTGAATGTATGTCTGTTAAAGTTGGTCAAAAAGCCCCCGATTTTGTTATGACGACTACCAGTAATATGGAAACTCTGGAGCATGTTGCCAAGCTGGAGGATTTTCAGGGAAAATGGTTGGTGCTATTTTTTTATCCGCTTGACTTTACCTTTGTTTGTCCTACTGAGATTCTTGGCTTTAACACAAGGCTGGCTGAATTTGAAAGTCTGGGAGCCTCTTTACTTGGTGTCAGTACCGACAGTGTATATTCACACCGGGCCTGGATCAAGTCTTCCAGAGGCGACGGTGGTCTGGGCGGTTATCTTAACTACCCCCTGGCTTCTGATATCACCAAACGGGTATCCCGGGATTACGGTGTTCTGATTGAAGAGGAAGGGATTGCCCTCAGAGGTTTGTTTATCATCGATCCGGATGGCATACTCCGCTACCAGGTTGTCAGCGATTTGAATGTGGGACGCAGTGTAGAAGAAGTGGTGCGGGTCCTGAGTGCACTGCAAACCGGTGGCCTGTGCCCTATTGACTGGCACCCTGGCGATAAAACCCTCTAATACATATAACATCGATTAATAACAGATCCTCTCATCGTCATCTGCGGTGAGAGGATCTGTTTTCATATTTCTTTGTCAGAGCAAGCACTTCTTTTTCCGACATGACATGATTAATGAAACTTGTTAAGTTTTTTGCCAATTCAATTTCTACCCATTCAGCCTGGAAGATACCCTTTGCATCTGTGATTACCGTTATTGTCGGTCTTGCCTGCAATTTTGGCCTGGCTTCGGTGACAACGCCAATAAAACCGCTATCAAGGACAACAAACGTTCCCAGCGGGTAAAGGGGTGCTTTGGCTAAGAATATATCAGCAATTTCTTTGTCCAGGTAGGTTCCGCTCATAGACATGATTGCTTCATAAGCCTGATGTGGCAAGAGAGCCTGACCTTTTGGGAAGTCGGATACGATGGTGTCATAGGCGTCAGCCACTGCCGTAATTCGGGCATATTCATGCAGCTGCTCCCCGCTGATGCCGCGTGGGTAGCCGGTTCCGTCCACCTTCTCATGATGCTGGTATATTACATGACTTGCAACGATGGAATAGTCACGGAGTTTCCGGGCGTATTCGAAGCCTTTGTGTGGATGATCCTCTTCGCGGACATTGCCATTGTCCAGAACCTTGCCGATATCGTGCAGTAAGGCGCCCATAACAAGTTCTTGCATCTTTGCCGAGTTATATTCCATATCACTGGCGATAACCGCGGCCAGTGCCGCCACATTAATACAATGACTGTAAACATAATCGTCAGCAGTAACGGTAGTATCCAGCCGGATGAGCTGGTTGCTCTTTACGGTTTCAATAATTGTTTTGGCCATGATATAAATGCTGTGTACATCGATGAGTTTCCCCTCTTTAGCATTGTCGAAAGAGGTTTTCAGGATTCTGATTGCTTCTGTTCTTTTATCTTCAGGCAGGGTTTCCTCATAGACTAACCCGATGCGTTCAATAATTGGGTTGGTTACAAATAAATTCAAAACACCAAGATTATGTATTTTTTTGATATAACTTGCGCTCAGGCGGATACGGCTGCCCAAGAGCACCCGGCCATCTGCGGTACACAGGCGTGTGTATGTAGTCATTCCTTCGGCTAAATTATTGATAGATACTTTTTGCATTGGTTCGCCTCGCTTATTTATAAGTTATCTTAACGCTGGGAATCTTCTGGGCATATTTCTTCGTTTCTACCCGATTTTACGTTTGAAATTAAATGGCATCAATCTGCAGACAGATTGATGCCAAAACGAATTACAATTAAATTGCAACCTGGCAGTCATAGACCATGTCCTTAGACCCATAGCTTTGCGTCCTTATCTTTCGGTAAGTTT
>JAQSXM010000158.1 GCA_029256645.1 Sporomusa sp.
AAACTGGGTATGCTGTCCGATTTCTATCGTATGCAGCAACCGGCATTCCAATATCAGCGGAAACTCCTGAACATAAGGAGCGTCAACCAGGTCGCTCTTAACAGCAGTCAGACCGGCAACAGCAAACTTATCTGTGTCTTTTCCGCTGGCAATACCCACATAATCAGCCTCACTCACAAACCGCCGGGATGGTATGCTGACCGTAAACGCCTTATGTTTGATAATGCTGTCATAGGAGTGACGGATCTTTTGCAAGGATACCGCCACACACGGAGGCGATGAGCAACAAATACCACCCCAGGCAGCAGTCATGATGTTTGGCTCACCATTCTCCCCGTAAGTCCCTACCACCCAAACAGGGGCAGGCATGGCAAAGGTCTTCGCGCCTATTGATTTTTTCATAGCTCCACTTCCTTTATATATAATATGTTTAAGTTTCCCAGATATTATTATCTGATGTAATGATAGATAATAATATGTATTTTGGCAAGTACGCACTTTTTTGTAGCCTAGTATCTATATGGGTACTGTTTAAAAATTGCGATTCAGTCAAAATTTTAGCTGGCAGCGAATGACAATAACGATCTTGGGAAAGCTATAAAGAAAACACGGCTTGCGCCAGGACTTTGGCGAAGCGGAAGCTGTGTTGGCCCTTATCCAGGCGAAAGTTAGACTTTCAAACAGGATAAAAAAATAAGGGAGGCAAAAAATATGGCATTACAACTTAGTCAGAAAGAAACTACACTGCTGAAAGATCAAGAAACTCATGAGAAAGTGTGTATTGAAAAGTATCAAAAATATGCTGCCCAGGCCAGCGACCCACAACTGAAACAGTTATTTGAGTCTTTCGCGCAGCAAGAACAACAGCACCTAAATACGATTACATCAATAATGAGCGGACAAGTCCCCAGTATGAACCAAGGTCAACAGGGGCAACAAGCAGCGCAGTCCTCATCCCAATCGATGCAGGCAACTAATCAAACCGCCCAGTCTTCTACGGCTTCAGCCAGTGCGAATAATGCTGATGCCATGCTTTGCAAAGATATGCTGATGACAGAGAAATATGTCTCTAACGCATATGATACAGCCATTTTCGAATTTACAGACACCAATGTGCGCCAGGCTCTAAACCATATCCAAAAAGAAGAGCAAAAACATGGTGAGGGAATCTTCAACTACCTGAGCAGCAAAGGGTTGTACAACGTACAATAAGAGAAACCATCGTAAATAAATAAAGACTGCCCTGGGGCAGTCTTTATTTATTTACCGGCATATAATAGGTCACGCCTGTTCCAGTTTTGTATGATATACCTGCGCACGGTCTGCATAGGCCTGCGCATAACTGGAAAATAACTCTTCAATGTCTAAGATAAAGAGGTCAGGGTTTTTCAGCAAATCAAGCTCAACAATCCGGTTATTATCATTGCCGGCCTCACTGGATGTAAGGCGAACAACAGGAATCGTTTTGCTTTTCAGGCCAACACCCAGGATCAAGCCGCTTTGCTGGTTGCTAAGCTTTACCGTCTTACCCATGGGATAGATAGCAACATTCTGATTGAAGCGTTCTACGATAGCCGGATTAAAATATTCCCCCGCAGCTTTGTTCAAAATAGCGACGGCATAATATATCGGTGTAGGCAGGCGGTGCGGCATCCCTACAATCAAGCGGTCATAGACATCGGCAATACTGATAATCTGAGCATACTCAGAGATAGCGTCCCCCTTAAGCCCCATGGGATAACCACTGCCGTTCCACCGTTCATGATGTTGGAAGCAGGCATTAATAACATCTGTTGACAGGGTACTGTTTTCCCGGAGGACCTCCAAAGAATAGAAAGAATGCCGGCGATATTCTTCTCTTTCATGTTTTGTTAAATAGTTGGGAAACTGCAACGCTAACTGCCTGGGAAATTTAATTTTCCCAATGTCATGCAGCATGGCTGCCAAACCCAGCTCGCCTAACTGTTTAGCCTCATACCCCATGGCAAGCCCGGTCATAACTGACAAAATGCAGGTGTTGACAGCATGCGAAAACATATACTCTTCTTTACGGCGTAAATCCAGAAGGTGAATCATATTTTCCGGTTTCTGGACAAGTTGATCGATTAAATCACTGACAATAACTTTTACGCGATCAAGCTGTACGCCTTTACCAACACGAAACTGATTAATTACCTCATGTGCAACGTCGATAGCATCTTGTTTATGTTTAGGATCATAGAATTCTTCTTCATTCTCAACTGCAGCTTCGATATCGCCAACAAATAAAGAAGTAATACCTTTATTACGGAGATAATCAATATATCGTTCCTTAACCTCTGTACCCTCATGGAGTAAAATTGTACCATCAGCCAAAATGAGTGGTCTTGACAGAAACATACCTGGCTGTATTTCATCTAAAGTTATACTGTGCATTGAACTCACCTCCCATGAAACCCTGTTGCTCAGCAACGCAGTTATATCTCTACAATATATATCGAAGATATGGCGCAAATTCTTAAAGCAACCTGGAAAATGATAAAGAGTTCCGGTCCGGTCGCTGTCATATTTTTGTCATACATTTGTGGTAATCTTTGGGTAGAATCAATCTACATACTACCATGTTTAAGGAGGAATATATATCATGAATAAAAAAATCCTAACCATTCTTACTGGCACGATGTTGACCGCCAGTGTCAGTTTAGCCGCTCCGCTGACTGATTTACAGCAGGGTGATACTACACTTGGGTACAACCACTATAACCTCTCCGTATCTGGGGTAGACCTTAATAACGATAGCTTCTATCTGGAAAATGCAATTTCCGATAAGGTAATCCTCGGCCTGGAAAGAAACTCCTATGCTTACTCCGGCTCTTCTGACAAGACGACCGATATCTACGCTCACTACAAGCTTGATCCGAATTTCCGGCTCATTGTTGGCAACCGTGACTACAGCGATGGTTCCGAGGTATTTTACGGAATCGGCGCCAACACCCACTTAGGCCCTAAGGTTGACGGCTATGCGTCGGTAACAACAAGCAGTATTGCTACCGAGTGGCAAACAGGAGTCACTTACCAGCTAAACAACCAGGCAGCCCTTCATCTTGGCTACAAATCATACAAAGAAGATGATCTTGCAACCGCTGATGGTGTAGGGTTTGGCGTAAACTATAAGTTCTAAGCAACTCATTAAAAAAATACTACCTGAAGCAGTATCCCCGAAGCTGCTCTGGTAGTATTTTTTTTAGCTTATATTCACAAGTGAGTAAAAATATTATGCAGGAGCATCAGCCCTTTTGTTATTTCGTCCGGTTCCAGGTGCCCATAACCCAAAAGCAGCTTTTCCACATGAAAGCCTTTACGGATACTATGTGTTTCAACCGGTGCAATACGCAGACCATGGTCTTTACAGTGCCGGGCAAACGCATCATCAAAACTCATGCCCGGAAATTCCACTGCCAGATGCAGGCCTGCAGTATCACCCCAGGCTGACCAGGTATTGCCAAATATTGCTGTCAATTCCTGAAGCAGTATTTTGCGCCTATAGCCATATAGCTTGCGCATCTTTTGTATATGCCGGTCAAGCTTGCGAGTGCGTAAATATTCAGCAAGTGCAGCCTGTTCAAAGGGTGGATTTTGAACATCGGCGTATGTACGCAAATGCCGCCAGCGGGTGTGTAACCGGCGAGGCAGTATGACATAACCGATACGCAGGGCTGGAAACAGGATTTTACTAAAGGTGCCTATATAAATGACCCGGTCCGGATCCATGGCATGAAGAGGGGCCACCGGCGGGCCATTATAGCGAAACTCGCTGTCATAATCATCTTCAAGTAAATATAGATCGTTTTCCCGTGCGAAACGGATCAGCTCAGTGCGACGGCTTGCCGGCAGAATCCCCCCGAGGGGAAACTGGTGTGAAGGGGTCACATAGGCCGCGCAGGCGCCTTTTTTTTCAAGATATTTGGTCTGCAGGCCTTGCCTATCGACCGGCACCGGATGAATCTGAAAACCCCGGCCTTGTAATACCTGCACCATACCACTATGGCAGGGGTCTTCAATAAGAATCTCCCGTCCTTCACTTGCCAGCAGCTCAGCAAGCAAATTAAGGGCCTGGGTGGCACCGGCGGTAATAAAAATATCCTGCGGCAAAGCGGCAAGGCCCCGGCTTCTATATAGCCAAGCTGCAATTTCCCGGCGCAGTGCAGGCATTCCTTCCGGGCCGGTGTAGCCCCACAGTTCAGGGGGGAGTTCATCGGTAGCCTTACGCAGTAACTGCAGCCACAGGTGCATGGGGAACTGCCGCAGGTCTGGCCGGCCGGTCTGGAAATCAGCCAGTAATTCAGGCAACACCGGTTGAGGGCATTCTTCAAGGACCGGTACCGTTTTCTCCAGCCCCAGACCAGCAGCGACCCTGGTCTGAGCCCCCTGCCTGCTTAAGATATACCCCTCAGCAGACAACATTTCATACGCTTCACAGGTTGTATTGCGGGACACCGCTAACTGTTTAGCCAGCTCACGTGTAGAGGGCAGCACGTCGCCAGGCTTAAGCTGCCCTGCGGTCATCTGATTACACAGGACTTGATATAGCTGACGCGCTAAGGAGACCTCACCATGACGCTGCAACTCAATTCCCCACATATACCCTCCTTACTGGACCCCTAATTATAACGCTATACTGGATCTGCTATCATACCAGTCACTTTGTTATGATTATACCATACCGGGTTAACCTGGTGTAAATACCCCTACAAGGTGGAGGGATAATCATGCAATATTCTACTGGCACACTATTTTTAGCGGCGGCCTTTACCCTGGCAGGGACTTCGATAATAGCCGGACGGCTTGTATGTGGCGTATTAGGTACATTTACAATTACAGTAATCAGCCTGTTTTTCGCCCTGCTAGGGCTGTTGCCCTTATGTGGGCGAGGTGTTATCGAGGCTGTGAAACAGATGAATCTCCAGGATTGGGGCCGGCTGCTGCTCCAGGCATTATTCGGTATTTTTTTATTCCGGGTATTGTTACTGCAGGGTCTACTATATACAAGTGCCGGAGAAGCCGGGTTACTCACTGGTGCTACCCCGGCGCTTACGGCACTGCTGGCCTGGATTTTTTTGCAGGAACCGTTATATCCGGCACGCTGTCTGGGGATAGGCAGTACGGTTATAGGGGTTTTAATAATCCAGGGGCTATGTTCTCCCGGCATTGAATTTTCCGGAGAACACGTGGCAGGGAATCTACTGGTCCTCGGTGCTGCCCTGTGTGAGTCACTGTTTAATATCCTTTCACGTATCAGTAGTATGAAAGACTTAGGAAATCAAGCAACGGGTACCGATCCGATTGTTTGGACTACGCTGGTAGTATGTATGGCCTTACTGCTGTGCCTTGGTCCGGCACTAGCCGAAGACCAGGCAGCAGCACTGATGTCGCTGAGTATAACCGGCTGGGGAGCGTTAGTCTGGTATGGTCTGTTTGTTACAGCACTGGCGTTTATTTGCTGGTACCACGGTATAAAACGCTGCGACGTATCAGTTGCGGCGGCATTCTCCGGGCTGATGCCTTTAACAGCATTCCTGCTGTCAGTGTTGTTACTTAATGAACAGCTGCGCTGGGAACACTGTCTTGGGGGATTACTGGTCATACTTGGTATGTGGCTGACTGTTAACTAACCCGAAACTTATGGATCAAATCCTGAAGCCCCTGCGCCATTTGTGCAAGACTCTGGCTGGATGAGGCGATCTCTTCCATCGATGCCGCTTGCTCTTCTGTAGCTGCCGATACAGTCTGCGCTTCCCCGGTGGCATTTTTGCTCAGTGTATCAATATCTTTCACGGCTGCTACAATCTTTTGGCTGCCATGCTCCATTTGATGGATTTTTACTGAAATCTCTTGCACCTGACCGGATACCTGCAATACCAGATCAGCGATATCCTTAAATGCCAGGCCTGCTGTATGCACAACCTCTGCTCCAAGCTTTACCTCCCTGGTACCATCGTTCATAGCGGCCACAGCCATATCTGTATCTGTTTGAATTGCGCTAATTAATGTGGCGATCTGTTTTGCCGCGTTTTGGGATTGTTCGGCCAGTTTACGCACTTCATCTGCTACAACAGCAAAGCCTCGCCCTTGCTCGCCAGCTCTTGCAGCCTCAATCGCAGCATTAAGCGCTAAGAGATTCGTTTGCCCGGCTATTCCGGCGATAGTTTCAACAATTTGTCCGATTTCCTTAGACCGCTCACCAAGCCGGGCAACAACCTGAGCAGAATTATTGACTGTGTTTTCAACCTTGGTCATTTGGCTAACAGCCTTATCAACTGTTTTGCCGCCTTCTTGTGCTGTGTCAGCAGCTTGGGCTGATTGTTCGGCCACCCGGGAGCTATTGGAAACTACTTGCTGTATACTTGCTGCAAGTTCCTCAACTACACCAGCCGTTTCATTAACATAATTCATTTGTTGTTCCGCACCTTGCGCAATTTCGGTAATAGATCCTGCAACCTGATTGGCAGCCCGCGCCGACTGCTCGGCACTAGTGCTGAGTTGTTCGCCAGAAGCAGCAAGGTGTTCTGCCGATTGCGACACCCTCTCAATAATTACCCGTAGATTATCGGTCATTCCATTTAAGCTTCCTGCCAGCCGGCCTATTTCATCTGTAGAATTGACAGCAAATCTGACAGACAGGTCACCTGTCGAAATTTTTTCCGCCCCTACCATCAGGGCTTGTACCGGCCGGCTAATTTTCGCATTAAACAAACACGCCAGGACAAATACTAATATAACAATAGCAACTACAAAGATGCCGATATTCAGGATAATCACCTTATTTAAATCCCGGTAGGCTTCTGCTGCCGGATAGACAACAACCAGATGCAACCCGGTACTACCAACCGGTACATAGGCGATAAAGTTATCCGCACCAAATACCTGATCTCTGAATACTTTTACCTCCTGGTTTTTATTATTAATAATCTCAGTACCAAGTTGCTTGACTGCGGTATCCTGATCATCGGTTATTTTTTCTTTTAGATTCTTTTCCTGTTGTTTGTGAGCAAGATAGGTCCCATCCCCACTGATGATAAAGGCGTAGCCTGCCTGGCCAATCTTGATGTCCTTTATATAATCGGAAAACTCGTTAAGGCCAATATCTGTTGTGGTGACGCCAATTACTTTATCCGCCCTGGTGATAGGACTGCTGGAAGTAATCATCGGCATCTTGGTAACAGCATCCTCATACGGGGCGCTCCATACGATTTTCTCTTTAGTTGCCAGGCCATCCTTATACCAGTCATACTTAAAATAATCATATTCTGCGTTACTATAATCCCAGGTCATAACTATCTTCCCTTTGTCATCCTTGTACTTATATGGTCCATAATATTTAAGACCAGGCTGGTAAGCATTCGGTTCGAACCAAAAACCTGCCCCAATGATTAGCGAATCAGATGTTATGTACTTTTCTATAACTCCTAAGAGCATATCAGCATCATTATGCGACATTGCTCCAATATTGTAAGC
>JAQSXM010000159.1 GCA_029256645.1 Sporomusa sp.
TATTGTATTTGAAAATTTGGAAGTTACAAAAGGCAGAGAATGGTGAAAATAGATGAAAATCAAGCAGGAAAAATTACTGTTGTTGTACGGTAACAACAGTCACCAGTTTTTTTTGTACTCTAGTCCACTAGTATTAGCACAGAAAGTATTGTAGAATTATGTATGAATTTGAAATAATATGCGGGATTTTGATTGTTAATGAAAAAGCTACTTTATCATATATGTGCAAAATAAGAAGAGAATTTACAATAGGCGGGTTGAAACTCACTCGGAATAATTAAGTACCTGGCTTGTTGTATATAAGTTAGGTACTATTTTATTTGAACGGAGGAACAGATGTTTCCGAACCAACACTTATTACGGGTAGAAGAGCTTAAGCCAGGCATGGTAGTTGCACAACCGGTTATATCTGATACAGGGCAAGTACTGTTGGAACGGGGTATATTTCTTACAGAGGAGTTAATTGAGAGTCTTAGCAACTGGCGGGTAATAAATGTGAGCATAGTGCTTCCCTATAAAAGCTTATCTTCACAGTGCGGGTTTTTTAGCATCTATAAAGATACCCTCGAGTCAGTAGAAAAAACTTTTAAAAAAGTCAGGGCTTTTAAAGAAGTGCC
Source organism: Sporomusa sp. (assembly GCA_029256645.1). The sequence continues at coordinate 618 of JAQSXM010000159.1, forward strand.
AATTGCAGAGTGTAAAGAGCTGGTTGAAAACTATATTGAACTTATTATCAACATTGTAGGTGTCATCGATGATTTGCATAATGTTAAGTCTCATAATGAATATACGTTTAAACACTCGCTCAATGTAGCAATAATTGCTGGGATTATTGGCAAATGGATTGGATTTACAGGTCAGAAATTGAAAGATATCATATTAGCCGGGTTGCTGCACGATATTGGTAAAGTATTAATTCCTGAAGACATACTGGATAAACCCGGAAAGCTTACACCGGAAGAGATGGCCATTATCAGAACCCATCCTACTCACGGTTATCATCTATTGGACGACTGTCTAGAGATAGCGGAAGAAGTAAAATTAGGAATACTGCAGCATCATGAACGGGAAGATGGCACTGGTTATCCCCTGGGCTCATCCCAGGGAAACATCCATATCTATGCTAAAATTGTAGCAATTGCCGATATTTACGACGCAATGAGTACCGAACGGGTCTACCGGAAAAAGATTCCACCCTTTACTGTTGTCGAGAATATTCTTGACCAGATGTATGATAAGCTTGATCCGCACATCTGTCTGGTATTTTTGGCACACATCCGTGGATTTTTACTTGGCAGCTCGGTGTTGTTAAATGATGGCAGTAAGGCCAAAGTAGTATTGCTAAATGGGCTGTTACGGGTAAGGCCTGTGGTTCAGTTAGAAAGTGGTGATTTAATTGACCTAGATAGAGAAAGGAAATTTGAGGTTGTTACAGTACTGGATGAAGTAAACGCGGGATAAGCAATAAGAGAGATTCCATTCAATAAAAGAATATTGGCAAACTTGCTGAAAGGTAAGGACGCAAAGCCATGGGTCTAATGAATGTACATTCTATGATTGCCAGGTTGCTATTGAACTAACGGAAGTATTCGTCAGCCTTGGCAACAGGCATATGACGATTTTTTTATTTGTAAGCACATATGGTTGGGCTATTATCTGTGCTTACTCAATATTTGAAAATTAATAAAAGGAGCTTCCAGAAGTGAAAATAAAAAAAATTCAGACACACCTGCTGCTTATCTTGTTGCCACTGGTATTAGTATCCTTAAGCGTGCTAGCCGGGGTTAGCTATTATCTCTCAAATAAATCATTAACAGAGAGCGTTGACGAAACGGCTATGGCGGTGGGAACTGACTATGCTAATCGTGTGCAGGGTGACATAGAACTCTTAATCTCTCAACTGGAAGGCCTGGCTAGTGTTCAGGGCGTTAGTGCAGGGGCTGATAAGATTCAGATTGCCCGGGACTTGGCGGAGTTCCAACAGCGAATTAAGAGTTTTGATGCTGTTATTTTTATTCTGCCGGACGGAGCAGGTATTTCTGGTACTGGCGCTGCAGCTTCCTATGGTGAACGTGATTATTTTAAAAAGGTTATTGCAACAAAGAAATCCGTTGTTTCAGATCCCTTGATATCGAAGGCAACCGGGAAGCTAGCCGTTGTCTTGGCTGTACCGGTCACGAATAATGGTCAATTAACCGGCGTACTTGTCGGAACATTTTCAATGGAGAGATTGTCATCCATGATTAGGGATCTACATTTCCTGGACACTGGCTATGGTCAGCTTAGCGATGATTCAGGGCTGATTATCGCCCATCCCAAACGCCCTGAACTTGCAGGTGCACTGAACCTGGCTGAGAAGAAAATAAATCCCGAACTTAAGCTAGAGCAGACTGAACTTGATGATCGTCTGATAAACTTGTTTAAGGAGGCTGCTCATTCAGGGAAACAGGCCCGGGGGGTATATCGCTTTAATGACAATGTGGAGAGGGTCGGCGTATCCACGCCGGTTGCTTTACCTGGCGGTCAACGCTGGGTAATGATGGTGGCGGCCCCGGAGGCTGAAGCTACCCGGGCAACAAATACCCTGGCGAGAACCATGCTGATTATTTCAATTGTGTGTTTACTTATTGCGACAGCAGGTATTATCATGATCGCAGAATATATTGCCAGACCAATTTCACTGATTCGGGACGAATGCCTGCTACTAGCTCAGGGCGATTTACGGGAGCGTGAGGCTAAGATTTTCTCCGAAAACGAGATTGGCCAACTGGCCAAAGGCTTTCGGGAGATGCGGGAGAACTTACGCGAGCTTGTCGCCAGGGTACACTCTCAATCTGAGCAATTAGCTGCTTCGAGTGAAGAGTTGACGGCCAGTGCCGATCAATCGGCACAAGCCGCCAACCAAGTTGCAATTTCCATTACTGATGTGGCAACAGGGGCGGGTGAACAACTAGCTGCAGCAACTGAAGCCGCAGCGGTGGTTGAAACAATGTCGGCCAGTATTCAGCAGGTTGCGACTACGACCAGTGGGGTAGCCGGGCAATCAGCGCAGGCTGCCAGTAAAGCTGATGAGGGCAATACCTCTGTAAATAAAGCTGTGCATCAAATGCATCAAATTGAAGAGACTGTCAATAGTTCGGCCAAGGTAGTCGCTCAATTGGGTGAACGGTCAAAGGAAATCGGTCAGATTGTTGCAACCATCTCCGGTATTGCCGGGCAAACTAATTTATTAGCGCTCAACGCGGCTATTGAGGCTGCACGGGCGGGCGAACAGGGACGAGGTTTCGCAGTTGTGGCAGAAGAAGTACGCAAGCTTGCTGAGCAATCTCAGGAAGCTACTAAGCAGATATCATCCTTGATCGGTGGGATTCAGGGCGATACCGAAAAAGCGGTACAGGCAATGGACGCGGGTACCAGGGAAGTCAAATTGGGAGCAGCAGTGGTCAATGCTGCTGGACAAGCTTTTCAGGAAATCGTGGTATTGGTCACGCAAGTGTCGGAGCAAGTGAAGGAAATCTCTGTCGCTATTGATCAGATGACTATTGGCAGTCAAAAGATTGTTAGTTCGGTGACGCGAATCGACAGCCTGAGTAAAAAGGCGGCTGGAGAAGCCCAGACAGTATCTGCGGCTACTGAGGAGCAGTCGGCAACTATGGAAGAGATCGCCTCCTCCAGCCAGAGTCTTGCCCATTTGGCTACAGACCTTCAGGAAGCTGTTAGGAGGTTTCGCGTGTAACATAAACCGGATAGCGCTCGTGCGTGTGCTTCTAAATTTGACATGGATCAATCAGTCTGTTAAAATTAACATTAAAATATGATAATCATTATCATATAATTGGCTAGGTGTTAAAGTATGACTGTAATACATATCAAATCGAAATACATTGCAAGGTAGGTAATCCCAATGACACGTTCAGAGCGTAACCGACTGTCACGCCAGCATAATACTGGTTTTGGACAGAAGGGTGTTTTTATATTCAAAACCGTTATTATTATGATGTTTTTAGTGCTATTGTCCCCTTTTCTTCAATCAGCTATCTCCGGACCTAGCACCTCCCAAGCTCATTCCGGAGAGTTCAATGGCAAAAAGGTACGGTTAGTATGGGACGCGATCCCGGATGCAGTAGCATATCAGATTGTGTTCAGGGATAAGCAAGAACAGGTGGAAAACGAGGATAGTCTTGTAGACAGTACTCTCTATAGGGAAATATATACTCCCGGTGTTGAGTTGGACACAGCGCTTTTTCCTAAAGGGAAGTCAGTTTGGTGGCAGGTCAGGGCCTTGAATTTAGACCGGGAACCGATTTCCCGGTTTACTGAACCTAAGGATTTAACAGCAGGTGAGGTTGATCCAACATCACCCTATATTACCGCTCATTTAGATACTTTAACCAGGCTTCCTTTATATCCTACCTATGCCTGGATACCGGTGCTGAATGCAGATGCCTATGAGGTGCAGATCTTTTCCGGACAAGTTCATCCTGGTAACCTTAAAAAAAGTTATGTCATAAAGGGCTCGTCGTCATTTGATTGTTATGACAATGACGCGTTTACAACAGAAGGAAAATATTGGTGGCGGGTTGTTGCTCTGGATGCCAAAGGGCAGCAGCTGGGAGAATGGTCAAAGGCGCAACCCTTTACAGTGCAACTGGCGGGGAATGTGGTGGCCGCATTGGGTGACAGCGTTACCCATGGTGGTGGGGCGATTTCTAATCCACCAAGTGATCTGGTCTACGATTGGACAAGTTTTGTAGGATTTCCGGTAAAAAATTTAGGCCGGAGTGGTGATACAACCAGCTCTATCTCTGAGCGGTTTGATAATGATGTATTGCCATTTAATCCTAAAATACTTGTGATCATGGGGGGAGTTAATGATATTCGCGGCGGAACCCCGGCGTCAGAAGTAATTGATAACCTGAGCCAAATTAGGCAAAAGTGTCAGGATAACAAGATTATCCCTGTATTTCTGACACTTACTCCTGTAAACCCGGCGCTGATAAAACGTGCTTTTAACGAGGATACAAGCCCAGAGTGGCAGGATGAGTGGCTGCAAGTCAACGAATGGGTCAAAGCCCAACCCTACCATATAGATATTGCGCCAATATTTATGACGGCTGACGGGGTTATGCCTGCTTACTATGCTACCGATGGATTACATCCCGACAGCAAGGGCAAGGCCTTGATTGGACAGTCTGTTGGTGAATTTCTACGACAAACGTTTGGTGGATATGTTAATAAATGTAAAACAGCCCTCTAATGCGGGCTGTTTTTTTATCACCTATTCACTGCAGGAGATGTTTTCTGGCAAAGCTGAGCCACAATTGGGCGGCATGAGATAAATGACGTCCTTTTTTCCATATCACAGATAATCTATGCCATATTTGCGGACAAACCAACGGGATAGCTGTAATTGCTTTAGTATCAAGCTCTGAACATAGTTTGCTGGCTAGAAAGGCAATACCCAGGTTGGCTACTACGGTTTGAACCATAAGGTCTCGCTGTGAGGTTTCAAATATAATCCGTGGCTGAAACCCCGCAATCTTGCAGTTACTGATAATCTCGTCATGCAGGCTAAAGTCGTCACGGTAAATGACAAATGATTCATTTGCGAGAGCGGATAAAGTAAGTTCACTGTTGGCACTTAGTGGATGCTGGACATTAATGATAACGTTGAGCGGATCATTGGTAAGTGAAAAAAACTCGTGGACTGTAACATCAGGTACGCTGCAAATGATGCCAAAGTCCAGGGTGCCTTCTTGAATGGCCAGCTCTATTTTCTTGGACCCATATTCGTATAATTCAATATCAATTTGTGGATATTTATTTCTAAATTCACCAAGTAATTGAGCAAAGACGGTAGCTTCGGTGATAGGGGGCAGGCCGATAACTATTTTCCCTCTTTCTAATTTGAACTCGCTTTCAAACTCACTGGTCAGGTTATCAAACAAGGAGACTACTTGCTGCGCTTTCTCAAAGAAGATAATACCGGCATCTGTTAGTTGCACCGATTTGGAATTGCGATTAAGCAAGGCAACCCCTAATTCAACCTCTAAGTCTTTGACCATTTTGCTAATTGCAGATTGTGATATATGGTTTATGTTGGCTGCTTTACTGAAATTTTTCTGACGTGCGACCTCGACAAAGTATTTTAGATGGTGAATATCCATAGAGCACCCCCTTGCCATTAGTATACTATCTAATTTAGTTATAATGAATATCTAAACTATATATTTTACTTATAGTTTGTCTGTATGTAAAATGATATTCAACTACAAATTATCTTTTAGCAAGAAAGGTGGGAATAAGATGGCAATGAAATTAAAAGCGATAACCTGGCAATTGTTTGTGCTTTCGCTCATTTCCTTTATGGGGGACAGTATAGTTCAATGGTTTCACCTGCCGCTGCCTGGCAGTGTTGTGGGAATAGCCATTTTATTCGCCTTATTAAGCGCTGGTATTGTCAAAGTAGCTCAGCTGCAGATGGTTACCGGTTTTTTACTAAAGCACATGGCATTCTTTTTTGTACCCATCACTGTAGGCCTGATGAATTACTGGGATTTCTTTTATTTAAATGGAATAGGGCTGTTTGGCTCAATGGCAGTTAGTTTGTTGATTGCCTTTCTGGTTTTTAGGGTGACTGGGCCAAAAGAGAAAAGGGGAGAATGAGGATGGAATATATAACTACCTTATCATTGATTATACTGACTTTTGTGTCATACATGTTCAGCCGTTTCCTGTTTATGCGCTACAACAACCCGTTATTGAACGTAGTTATCATAAGCTCGGCGTTGATCGTGGCCGCTCTCTTCATACTTCACTTGCCTTATGCGGCTTATCGGCCAGGAAAAGAGATTATGACAATATTACTTGGTCCTACCACTGTTGCGTTGGCAGTACCTTTATACAACAACAGGGCTATTCTGAGGAAGAATCTGGTAACCGTGGTTTTGGGGGTATGCCTGGCTTCTTCATTAACCTCAATTACAGCCATGAGTATTACCCGGATGATGGGGATGCCAAGAGATATTGTTGTCTCGATTGGTTCCAAATCTGTTACCGCACCGATAGCGGCACAGGTTGCAGCGGTAAATGGCGGCGATCCGGACCTGGCGATTGCTTTTGTGGTCGTTACCGGTGCATTGGGTGCAATTGCCGGACCAACACTATTGACGCTGCTGAAGATTACTAATCCAATTATTCGGGGGCTGGCAATGGGCACTACTGCGCACGGGCAAGGAACTGCAACTGCATTGATGGAAGGCGAACAGCAGGGCCTTATGGCAGGAATAGGAATGACGTTATCAGCAGTGATTACCTCAACCCTGTTTCCGGTATTAGTTTCTATCCTATGGCATAGCTGACCCACACCTTCATAACATCTTCACAAAGAAGGTGTATACTATAAATAGTAAGAAAGAAGCAACGGAGTGATGACACATATGATGTGGATTTTATTTTTACTTAACTTATTCGTAGTTATTTATGTTGTTAGTATAATTGCCAGGATGAAAGCGAGCGAGGATAATTAACACA
>JAQSXM010000160.1 GCA_029256645.1 Sporomusa sp.
CGACAGAGTGGTTTTTTGCAGTTTAAACACCGCTTGGCTTCGGTAATCGCTTCACAGGGATTAAAGCTATCGTCAGGTCCATCAAACGAAAGGGAATTTTTACTTCTTACATTATCATCAGCCACAAGCTTAAGTCCCTCCTAACTTCGTATCTATGGTGCATAAGAACAGCTACCTAAAACCAATAATTGCAGCAAAGATTGTAATAAGAATAATTGCAGCTATCAATAGGCGTGTAACAATAGTACCAAAAGATAAAAGTCGAATAATAAAGAAAAATGACAAATAACTAACCGGTCATAAAGACGATCTGTTAACCTGACCTATGCACGCTGACCGGGTGGACATAAAGAAGGCCAGAAAGCGATGACTCTTCCTGGCCTTCTTTATCGCTATGTACCTTTTCGAAAACTGTTAAATGCGCCTGTCCCCAGGCTGACGCCGAGGAGTACCAGGAGCAGAGCCAGATAATGCTGCCATACCAACTGTTCATTTAAGAACAGCGCTGAGGCGAAGAGACCGACGATTGGCTGACCATTCAAAAACAGCGAGGCTGTTGAGGCGCCGATATGGTGGATACCGGTATTCCATAATACTGCACCCAGGGCTGTGCTAAACCAACTGGAAAAGAGCAAAGTAACGATAGGCCAGGGTTCAAAAGCACCTTCGTACACCCACACCGGGTTAGTAAATAAGCCGAGGACTACCAGGGCAGGGGCTGCAACCAAATGGCTGTAAATCGTGACAGTGAGCGGCGGGGCATACTGTGTGCTTTTCTTGACACACAGCGAGCCGAAGACATAGACAAGCATAGCAATAACCATGACGCCGTCGCCGAGGAGGGTGGCTCCCATTGTGTCCGACTTGCCGGATATAATGAGCAATACTCCGGCAAGCCCCAGGGCCACCCCGGTTAATTTGTTCCGGCTAAGTGGTTCGCGGACAAGGCAACTGGCCAGCAGTGTGGTTAGTAGTGGATTCAGGGCAAGTATCAGCGTGGCGTGGGTGGCGCTGGTTGCTTTTATGCCCCAGGATAAGGCAATCTGGTGTAGGAATATATTAAATAGTCCTACACCGCAGATAGGCCACCAAGCGGCACGCGGTACACGCTGCCAGCCACCCTGATACCATACTGCCGGCAGTAGGAAGGCGGCAGCCAGTACCATGCGGATACCGGCAAGGGCTAGCGGGGGATAATAATTGGTTAAATATTTAATCATAACGACATTGATGCCCCACAGGAAAATGACAGCAACCATCATTATGGTTATGCGATTATTATTCACAGGTATCTCCTCATATTGATTTAAGATTCACTATCACCGATAGTACCATGATGAATCAGTCTGACGCAACACTTAATTAGATAACCTCAGCGTAACCCAAAAAAAACACAAAATAGTCTAAAAAAATGTTATACCATTACGAACATTCAGTCTATAGAATTAAATAAGACATAAGCCCTAACTTTTCGCGGTCAAGGCTACTGACGAGTGCATTAGCAAGTCGTTGAATTTGGTTTCAGGTAAGCCAACAGAAGACAAGTATATGGGTTTGTAGGCGCTAACCATATTTTAAGACAGTGTCACCTTCAGTCTTGGCTAAAAAAAACACAAAATAACCTAAAAAAACTAATATACTAAATATTTCGAAAGAACAGTAAAATGTACAAAGGGCTTATGTGCAGGTTTAATAAATAATTGCAGGGAGGTATGACGTGGAGACGCTCAAAAAAATTGCGCTAGCTATAGATACTCTATTCGAAAGTTTTGCGCTTCTAGGCCTCACAAGTATGATTCTTATTGTAATTACTCAGGTCATGACCCGGAAGCTCTTTAACTTTGTATTTTTTTGGTCTGAGGAAATGACATTGCTTCTTTTAGTCTGGTTTGCATTTATGGGTATGGCGATCGGCTTTCGCGAAGATCTACATCTTGGAGTGGACTCTTTTACTGCTTTTTTACCTGATATGCTCAACCGTGTCCTGGATAAAATTATTGGAATCTCTATTTTTGGTTTCGGTGTGTATCTGATTATTTACGGATGGGAATTTACCGTTATGATGAACGAATCTACTCTGGCGGCTACTAAACTGCCGAACAGTATCCTGTATTTAGTGTTGCCTGTATCCGGCGTTATGACGTGTGCCTATTCGGCCCTGCAGGTTGCAGGTTTTAATACCAAACGTCACAAAGGCAATGAAGTTGAAATGGGCGGCGTTATGGGAGGGGAGGAATAGTGGACCAGCAGGCAATAGCAGTTACTTTACTTGTTGTCAGTTTTATCGGCTTTATGGTTCTCAGGTTCCCGGTAGCAATGGTACTGGCCTTCTCCACAATGCTAACTATGATTTATGTGGACCTGCCGCTGGCCGTACTCGGCCAACAAATGATTCAGGGGATTAGCAGCTTTTCGCTTCTTGCCATTCCATTTTTTATCCTTACCGGACAGATCATGGGTGAAGGCGGCTTGGCCGTCAGAATGGTTAATCTGGCATATCTGCTTGTTGGCCGCATTCGGGGCGGCTTGGCGCTTGTCAACTGTGTGGCTTGTATGTTTTTTGGTAATATCTCAGGATCGGCGGTAGCTGATGCCTCCTCAGTAGGTTCAGTTATGATCCCGATGATGAAGAAAAAGGGTTATGACGCCGATTATTCAGTAGGACTAACAATCTCTTCCGCGATTCAGGGTGTTGTTGTTCCGCCAAGTCATAACCTTGTTTTATACTCTATTGTTGCAGGCGGCATTTCTATTAAAAGCTTGTTCTTAGCAGGTATTGTCCCTGGGTTTATCTTACTTGGTACCCTTATGACGGTTGCCTATATTATAGCCCGGAAACGCGGCTATCAAAAAGGTGATCCTATTGACAGGGAGAAAGTCCCCGGGATACTATTCCATGGTCTGTTGTCTTTATCACCGGCTGTCATTATTCTCGGCGGTATTATCTCCGGTTGGTTTACCGCTACTGAGTCGGGCGCTATGGCTGCGCTGTATTCTTTTATTCTGGCTTTCGGAATTTACCGTGAGGCCCCTCTGTCATCAATGATTCCTGTGCTTAAGCGCACCCTGCGCACTGTGCTTATGGTGTACTTTTTAATAGCTGCCTCGGCAGCATTTGGCTGGGTGCTTGCGTACCTCAAGATTCCAATGCTTGTTACCGAGTTCTTTATGAGTGTTTCCGATAGCCCGGTTGTCATTATGATGCTGATTAATATTCTGTTGCTGATCTTGGGCGGGCCTATGGACATGGCGCCAATGATCCTGATTATGACGCCGATTCTGCTGCCTGTATGTACTGCAATTGGCATTGACCCAGTACACTTTGGCCTAATCCTCATCTTCAACGCAGGTATGGGGTTATTGACGCCACCGGTCGGCACTGTACTATTTGTCGGCTGCGCCATTGGCGGGGTGACACTGTCCCAGGGAACTAAGGCGATGATGCCATTCTTTTATGCTATGATTATAGTTCTGCTGCTCATTACCTATGTTCCACAGATTGTCATGTGGCTGCCTTCAATGTTTAAATAGTCCGGATTATTAACTGGGGGATTCATCCCAACATTATTTAAGGGGGATATTAATAATGAACAGAAAGAAATTGATTGCGGGTGCTCTGTCCTTGATGCTGGCCGGTTCGCTTTTTGCTGGCTGCGGCTCCAAGGATACCGGTTCGGCTGAGAAGAAAGCCGAAGGAGCTAAGTACACGTTCCGCTTGGCAGAGACTCACCCTGCCGATTACCCCACTACCCTGGGTGACAAAAAATTTGCCGAACTGGTTAACGAGCGTACCAAAGGCCGTATCAAAATTGAAGTATTCCCATCCTCTCAGCTTGGTGAAGAAAAGGCTGTCATAGAGCAAGTACAACTTGGCGCCATTGAATTTACCCGCGTAAGCTCATCGCCGTTGGCTGAATTTAACAAAGCGTTTGGCGTATTCTCATTACCTTATATTTTTGATAATGACGCTCATATGTGGAAATTCCTGAACGGCGAAGCAGGTAACAAGATGCTTGATGGTTTGGAGAAATCCAAAATGAAGGGCTTGGCTTACTACAGTTCAGGTTCCCGTAATTTCTATACCAAAAAGCCTGTTACCAAGGTTGAAGACCTGCAAGGTCTCAAAATTCGCGTTCAACAAAATAAAATTAACATGGATTTGATTAGCTCCCTTGGGGCCAGTGCAACCCCGATGCCCTACGGCGAAGTGTTCAGCGGCCTGCAGACCGGTGTAATTGACGGCGCTGAAAACAATTCACCCAGCTATTTGACCGCTAATCATTATCAGGCTGTTAAGAACTTTATTCTGGACGGACATCAACGTGTGCCTGAGGTACTCTTGATCAGCAAAGTAACCTGGGACAAACTTTCTGAAGACGATCGCAAGATTATTAAACAAGCCGCTATTGATTCGGTAACAACACAACGCGAAATGTGGGAAAAGTTTGAGAAAGAGTCGATGGAAAAACTTAAAGCCAATGGCGTAGTGGTTACTGAGGTTGCGGACGTAAAGCCTTGGCAAGCGGCTGTTAAGCCTGTTGTCGATAAACATGGGGCGGAGTACAAAGAAGAATTGGCGGCTGTTGAGCAAGCCCGCAAATAGTTAACAGATAAAATAGGGAGATGCCGTGAGGCTTCTCCCTATTTTATGGTAGGCAGGATATAAAATGTATAACGCGAAATATTATTAATTATGAGAAAATCATTACTTAAGTTTATTAGCGAAACGATTTGGTTAAAAGACCAGCTGCTAACCGCCAAGTTATTCACTTTTTCAGCAGTACTTGTTATCATCCCTATGGTTGTTGTAGGCGTGATCTCTTATTATCGTTCATCCACAATACTGGAGGGGGAAGCCAGGAATTACAGCTGGCAAATTAATGAGCAGGTTAAAGCCCAAGTTGAATATTACCTGCGGGATGTTGAAATAAATTCTCTCAAAATACTTAACCATCACGATATGACCAGTTTTCTAAAAGCTGGTCATATCAGTGTTGCTAAACACCTGGAGCTTATTGAGGCCGTGCGGGAGCTTTTGGAGAGTATAGCCTATTCGCGTCCCGACATTTCAAGTGTTGCTGTTGTCATCGATGGTTTTGGTGTGATTGACAGCCTGGGTTACAGAGGCCCGTATCCTGTTAACGAACTTGAGAAAGAATACTGGTATGCGTCAGTACCGGCTAATGGCAATTCCATGCTGGTTAGCCGTATCATTAAATGGGGCAACGAGCAGGAGCCTGTCATCACAATTGCCAGGCGAATCCATAGTCCATATACGCTGGAACCCATGGGCATGCTGATTATTGATGTTAACTTCCGCCGTATCCAGGATCTCGCTGATGAGGTAAATAGTGTCGGCAAGAGTTCTTTCTATATCCTGGATGCTGAAGGACACTATGTATACCATCCTGACAGTTCAAAGCTTGGTCGGCGATCAGAACTGCTAAATCTGGAAAGCATTCTATCATTGCAGGATAACTCTTTTTTATCAGAGCAGGATCAGGTTGTTATTTTAAACCACTCCTCCTCTCTAGGGTGGCGGTTTGTTACCGCGATTCCCCGGGCTGAACTATTTAAAGGGACAGCTCATATTGGGTTTACTATTTTGTGGACAGTTATCATTACGCTCCTTATTGCCTATGTACTGGGTGTTAGTTTTGCCAGCACAATTATTCGGCCTATCCGCCGGTTGCAGCGTTTCATGAAAAACGTGCAAGTGGGGGATTTCTCACGGCGATTGCCAGTTGAATCAAGTGACGAGATCGGTCAGCTTACAAATGGCTTTAATCAAATGGTCGAGAAACTTTCGGAGCTTATGGAAGAGGTATATTTCTCTAAATTACGGGAAACGGAAATGTCCCTGGGACAAAAAGAAATGGAACTAAAGGTACTTCAATCGCAAATCAATCCCCACTTTCTCTGCAACTCTCTGGAAACCATCCGCGGCATGGCGTTGGAACAGAATATGGGCGATATCGCTGCAATGTCTGCATCGCTTGGTACGCTCTTGCGGTATAACCTAAAGACGGTATCACCTACGGTAACCCTGCGTGAGGAAATCAACTTTTGTACAGTCTACCTTAAAATTCAACAGTACCGTTTTGATAAAAATGTTACATACTGTTTTGAGATTCCTCAGTGGGCTATGAATGCGATGATTGTTAAATTCTCACTGCAGCCTTTAGTTGAAAACTGTTTTGTTCATAGTGTTGGGGCTGGGCCTGAGCCAACCCGCATTATTATCTCGGCGTACCAGGCGTCTAATAACCTCATTATCCGGGTGGCCGATACAGGCGTAGGTATGGTGGAGGGTGTGCTGGACAAGATTAAACATGACCTTGTTAATAAAGATATTACTGCCGGGGGTGCCAATATCGGGATCGTTAATGTTCATCGCCGGATTGTTAACCTCTTTGGCCCCGATTATGGGGTAACGGTTGAAAGCATCTCAGGCCAGGGCACAACGGTGCTGGTTAAGCTGCCACTTATGAAGAAGGAAGAGGGCGAGGACCAACATGAACAACATTCTTATTGTGGATGATGAAAAATGGGTTCGGTCTGCCCTTAAATGGACAGTGGAACAGACCGGCCTGCCGGTAAGGGTGGCCGGCGAATGTGGTAACGGCTTGGAAGCACTGGATTGGCTGCAGCTTAACCAGGCCGATTTAGTGCTTGCAGACATAACCATGCCGGTTATGTCCGGGTTGGCATTTTTAGAGAGTCTTCGGCAGTCTGGCAATGATCAGGATGTTATCTTTATTACGGTAAATGAGGATTTTGGCTGTGTCCAGCAGGCTCTTAGAGCCGGGGCCATTGATTATCTTTTAAAGCCGGTCGAAGAAGAGCAGCTTACTACATGCCTGACAAAATGGCTAACTCGCCGCCAGCACAAAACGACTAAGCAGCAGGACGCCGGAGCAACCTTGCCAGTTGTCCCGCTATCGCCAATAGAACAGGTACTAAAATATATTGAATCATTGCCGCCCGGCCAGGTAACCCTGGCTGAGGCTGCCAAGCATGTTTACATGAACCCAAGTTATCTGAGCCAGCTATTTAAGCAGCAGCAAGGAATTAATTTTATTGACTATGTGACGCAGATTAGATTAAATGAGGCTAAGCGCCTCCTGACCTCAACTACACTCAGAATCTCCGAGATTGCTGAGCGTCTGGGGTACTCCGACCTGGCCTATTTCACGAATATATTTAAGAGAAGCTGCCAGGTCACACCCTCCGAGTACCGCAAAACACAGGGACGACGTTAGGCAGTTATCCCACAACAAGACACGACCCTGCCGGCGTGCCTTGTTGATAGTAGTGAGTTAGCATAAGAAAGGAATATAAGCGAGATTGCAATACTTATAGTGTTGCAGTCTCGTTTTGTTAAAAAGTTATTACCGGCGCTGACTTCAGGCTAAAATTAAGATCAGCAAATCTGGTTGATTGCTATTGCCAGAGTTG